>JADLAZ010000270.1 GCA_020849725.1 Chloroflexota bacterium | reverse complement strand
GGCGTCGCCGCCGGCCGGCCGCACCCACCGATGTGCCGCCGACGCCGGCCGCCGTCTGAGTCGGGCTTCTAACCAAACCCCTACCCGGAATTAACCAGAAAGTCCCTGGTCAGAGCCGGCTGCCCGCGCTATACTGAACGGGTCAGGCGTCATCGGTGACGACTGACCACGCTCTCGATGCTGAGGAGTGTAGCCCATGCAAGCGCAGAAGCTTGACCATGCTCTGGTGACCGTCCTGGCCTCCGGCCGCGATCCGCGCACGGACCATCCGATCTATCTCACGGATGCGATCCGGGTCGAGGTGGAGTTTCAGGGCTGGCCGACGGACGCCGATCGCCAGGCGGTCGCTCGCCTCGGCGGTGTGTGCCGGGCTGAGCGCGCCGACCGACTGACGGTCGTCGCCCCGGCGTTGTCGATGGGTGCGCTGAGTGAGTTGCCGCGCGTCGCCAAGCTCCACTTCGGTGGCGCCCCGTCCCGGTAGGGTGGGCCGTCGACAGCAGCCAGCAGGCATCCGCAGGTCGGTGGGGCCGTTCGTGTAGCGGTCCCATCGCCGGCTGCTCCGTCGGCGGTGCGCGCCGACATCGGCAGCGTGGGTGGGCGTGGCGCCTTCCGCCCACCTCCCCCACCGGCTCCCTGGCGACTGGCCAGCGCGCCCCTTGATGACAGGCGTTCGATCACTGGCGTATAAGTGCGCGCCAGCAGCAGCGATCGCCGCTGCCCCCGCGACGTGGGCGGGCGCGGTCGGTCGCAGAAGGGGGTGCGCCATGTATGCCAAGGTGCTTGTCCCGCTCGACGGCTCTGACCTGGCGGCGGCGGCACTGCCGCACGCGGCCAACGTCACTGACCAGAACAGTGAGATCATCCTGCTGCAGGTGGTGAGTGTGCCGCTTGAGGCTGTGCCTGCCTCGGCGGCCACGTCCTACACCAGCGTGGCCGTACCCGCGCCCAGGGCGGCGGTCGAGGCGATCGACGCACGCGCGGCCAAGATCTATCAGGATGCGGAGGAGATGCTGGCGGCCCGGGCCGAGCAGTTGCGCGGCCGGGTGCGTGCGGTGCAGACGATGGTCATTGGCAGCGACGACCCTGCCGACACTATCGCCAGTGTCGCCCGTGACGAGCAGGTCGATATCGTTGTTATGTCCAGCCATGGCCGCACCGGCCTGCGGCGCATCTTCGCCGGCAGCGTCGCGGAGAAGGTGCTGCGCTCGACGCCCGGGCCGATCTTGCTCGTGCGGCACGGCGGCTGATCGCCGCCGGGTCGTGACCGCCGCGTCCGGCCGGGCTGTCGCGCGCGTTCACCGCCGCCCGCAGCCCCGGCCGGGAGGCAGCGCACAGCCGAGTTCGCCGCCGGCGCGACGTTTATCCGGCTGAGGGCGCGCCGGCTGCTCCGACAGGGAGCGGGCGCCGGGCCGCGGAGGGATGATGGCGGGCGGTGGCTTCCTGGGCACGCGAGCAACGCTGACGGCGGACCTGATCCTGGTCGGCAGCCTGCTGGTGGCGGTGCTGCTGACACTCGGCGTCGTGCTGGCAGTGCGCGGCCGCTACGAGCCCCACCGCTGGGTGCAGACGACGGCGGTGACGGTGAATGCGCTGCTGGTGCTGCTGATGATCGGCTCGCTGATCACGGTCGATGTGTCGCACAATACCGGTCTGCCGCCGATCGCCTTCACGCTGATGCCGGCGCACGAGGGCATCGGTGCGGTGGCGGTGCTGTTCGGCCTGTTCGTCACGCTGCGCGCCAATGGCCTGATGCCGCGCCGGCTCCAGTTCGCCAACTACAAGCGCTTCATGCGCGTCGCCTACGGTCTCTACCTGGCGGCAACCCTGGTCGGCACGGGCGTCTACCTGGCGCTCTACGCCTGAGCGCGACGGCACGGCGGACCAGGCGACCGCGTGGCCGACCGGTGCGGCGCCGTGCGCCCCGCGGCCAGGCGGCCGGGGCAGGCATGCCGGTGGGAGCGCCACGGCGCACACAGCGCGACCGCCCTGTTAGCACTCACCACGACTGACTGCCAATTCTTATCAAATTCTTGTTCAAATCACGTGTATCTCTAGATAATTGGGCCTACCATCCTGCCGGGACGGCCTCGCCACGGCTCCAGCGCCGGTCTGAGCCGACCAGGCACAGGCGCCGTCGGCGTCATCATTCTCACCAAGGAGGCATCGACATGGCCATCACTCCATTCAGACCGCTCCACGATCGGCTCGTCGTCCAGGCCAAGCAGCAGGATGAGGTTACCAAGAGTGGTCTGGTGCTGCCCGACACGGCCAAGGAGAAGCCACAGCGCGGCGTCGTGCTGGCCGTCGGCCCTGGCCGCCTGCTCGACAATGGCAGCCGCGAGCCGATCGACGTCACCGCCGGCCAGGAGATCCTCTTTGCCAAGTACGCCGGGAGCGAGATCAAGCACCAGGACGAAGAGTACCTGATCCTCAAGGCCAGCGACGTCCTGGCTATCGTCGAGTAAGGGGCTGGGGCTGCGTGGACGATGTGGACGGCGTGGACTGGTCCGCCCTATCTACCGCCAGCCCCCCCCGGCCTCCAACCCCTAAGACCCAGCTTCCCAGCCCCAACACTACAGGAGGGACCGCATGACCGCTAAGCAGATCGTCTTTCGTGAGGACGCCACCGCCGCCCTGAAGCGCGGCGTCGACGTTCTGGCCGCCGCCGTCAAGACGACGCTCGGCCCCAAGGGCCGCAACGTCGCGCTCGACAAGAAGTTCGGTGCGCCGACCGTCACGCACGATGGCGTGACCGTCGCCAAGGAAGTTGAGCTGGAAGATCCGTTCGAGAACATGGGCGCCCAGCTCCTGAAGGAAGCGGCCACCAAGACCAACGATGTCGCCGGCGACGGTACGACGACCGCGACCGTGCTGGCCCAGGCGATCGTCCACGAGGGGCTGCGCAACGTCGCCGCCGGCGCCAATCCGATGCTGCTCAAGCACGGTATCGAGCGCGGCGCGCAGGCCGTCGTCGACCGGCTCAAGAGCGTCGCCACGCCGGTCAAGGGCCGCGAGGACATGGCGCACATCGCTACCATCTCCGCCGCCGACCCGGAGATCGGCAACCTGATCGCCGAAGTGATGGAGAAGGTCGGCAAGGACGGCGTCATCACCGTCGAAGAGGGCAAGGGGCTGCGCTACGAGGTCGAGTACACCGAGGGCATGCAGTTCGACCGCGGCTACATCTCCCCCTACTTCGTCACCAACAGCGAGCGCATGGAGGCCGAGCTGGAGGATGCCCTCCTGCTGATCACCGACAAGAAGATCAGCAGCGCCCAGGAGTTGCTGCCGGCGCTGGAGCAGGCGCTGCAGGTCACCAAGAATGTGTTCCTCATCGGTGAGGACGTCGAGGGTGAGGCGCTGGCGACGCTGGTGGTCAACAAGCTGCGCGGCACGATCAACGCGCTGGCGGTCAAGGCGCCCGGCTTCGGTGATCGGCGCAAGGAGATGCTGCGCGACATGGCCATCCTGACCGGTGGCACGGTCATCAGCGAGGAGATCGGGCGCAAGCTCGACAGCGTGACGGTGGCCGACCTGGGTCGCGCCCGCCGCGTGGTGGCCGACAAGGACAACACCACCATCGTCGAGGGCCACGGCGACCAGCAGCAGATCCAGGGCCGTATCCAGGAAGTGCGCGCCCAGATCGAGGCGACCACCAGCGACTACGACCGGGAGAAGCTGCAGGAGCGGCTGGCGAAGCTGGCCGGCGGGGTGGCGGTGATCAAGGTCGGGGCGGCGACCGAGGTGGAGCTGAAGGAGAAGAAGCACCGGGTCGAGGATGCGCTGTCGGCGACGCGGGCGGCGGTCGAGGAGGGCATCGTGCCCGGCGGCGGCGTGGCGCTCATCAACGCCAT
>JADLAZ010000269.1 GCA_020849725.1 Chloroflexota bacterium | reverse complement strand
GCTGCGCGATGTATCGGCCGGAATATCCAAAAGCACCTGTCACCGCGATCCGCATCGCTCCCTCCTTTCGGACGGACACTCCCTCCGCCGACATCTCGCAACCGTCACGACGCCGCCGTCACGCCCTCATCATTGCTCCCAGGCCCGGGCGGTCGACCCAACTGGCTCCTCCCTGAGATTCGTATTCAGGAAGTTCGGGTGGCTCTGGAACTGGTGAATCTTCAGCACCAGGTAGAACGCAGCCAAACCCAACGCGATGTCGCCAACTTCGTTGGCCAATTGCGCCACCGTGAGCTTCATGAAATCCGCCACTTCTTCGGCCCTGATGGAAATGCGGATGGCTGCTCGCGCTAGAACAGTGACGGCAATCCAGAGCGTCCACCAGATGCCCAGGAGCGGGCCACACTCCACCTCCCGCCAATCCAAGGGGTCGGCGCTCGCCTGCCACAGCTCTTTCATGGCCTTGTACGGCTTCCAGAGGCAGACAATCGGGATGAAGAAGTAACCGACAGCCCAGCCGGGCGAGACGCTAAGCCCCTTGGCCCCCGTCGCACGCACGTTTTGGTGGGAGACATAGATCCATCTCAGGAACACGATGCCCGTGACGATGATGATGATGAACTCAACTATCCCAATGGTCGCCTCCCGCGCATCATTGGCCTCGGCCTCCGCCTCGGTGATGATCTCCTGGGCCAGCAACTGAAGCTGCCACCATGACGACAGGGCGCTGATGGCCGCCGCCACCACGCCCAAGATCAGACACACCTTGACGGTGTTGGTCAGCAGCGTCGTGTCACGAAGCGTGTAAGTCTTTTCCATGGCGGTCGATCTCCACAAGATGATTGCCGAAGACATCCTCGCCCCACGGACGCCACGATCATTGCAGACATTAACTATTCAAAGCCATTCCCGCCAGGGATGCCCGTCACCCCCGCAGGTCCGCCCAACAGATCCCCCGGAACCTCTCGTGGACCGAGTCGAAAGCGATCGTTACCCATCCCACGTCTCGGCACGACCGACTCGGGCCGAGACCGGCGTCTCGATCCGGCCAGGGGAGCCGGGGGTGGGATCCTGAACCTTGAGACTCACGCTCGCCGCCTGCCGCGGGCCACCAGCAGCGCTGCCACGGCGAGTGTCAGCACGGCCGAAGGCTCGGGAATGACGGTGGCGATCTGTGCGTCCGACAACGCCTGATCGAAGATCCGCAGGTCGTCGATGCTCCCCCGGAAGTAGTTGCTCTCATAATCGAAGAGCGGGTCAGCCGCGCCGATCCGGTACTGCCCGTAGTAGTGGCCCATCCACGCGATCTCATCTTCCTCGGCCGGCGGGGCGATGATCTCCCCGGCAAAACTCGTGGGCGCGGCGTTGACGAGCTGGCCGTCGATGTAGAGGTAGAGCAGGCCGGCGTCGGCGTCGACCACCATGGCCAGGTGGTGCCAGTCGCCGGGGTCGAACGTCGACGTCGACAGGATCGAGACCGAGCCGCCGCTGGTGGCCAGGCGGGCGAAGAACCGGCGGTCCTTGTCGTACTCGATGCTCATGTTGGGGCTGGTGAAGACGGCGTAGGCGCGGTCGCTGGCGTCGGTGTAGGGCGGAACGTCCTGCGGCCGGGCCCAGGCGGCGACGGTGACGCTGCCGGCGAAGGTCTCGTCGAGCAACTCGTTGTCGTCGATCTCGACGTAGCCGGAGCCGTCGAAGTGGCCGACCCCACCACTGGCCGTCACGCCGCCCTTGGCCTGACCGTGGTTAGCCAGGCCCGAGGTGTCTTCGGTCAGCGGCAGGCCGGCGTCGAACCGGTAGTACGCCACCAGGCTCCCGATCTGGCTGAAGGTGTACCGCGACTGGGGCGAGCCGGCGTTGGCGGCGGCCGCGGCGTCGCGCACGCCGTCGACGGTCAGGCTGTAGAGCGTCTGCGGGGCCTGAGGGCTGGTGGTGAGCGTGACGGTGCGCCCGTCGGGGCCGAGCGAGGCGCCCAGGACGTCCACGCCGTCGCTGAGCGCGTAGCGTGAAGGATCGCCTGCCGTGGCGGGATCGACGGCCTCATCGAAGACGACGCTGAGCAAGGTGGCATCGCCGCTGCCGGCCGCGCTGCGAACGCCCGGCGGCGTCAGGTCGGCGGGCGTGGCGACGTTCAGCGCGACGGCTGCGCCCTCCGTCCCGTGCAGGTTCACGGGGCGGACCTCATAGCTGTACTCGGTCAGCTCGGCCGCGCCGCGATCCTGGAAGGTCCGTTCGCGAGTAACGCCGATGGGAGCGCCATCGCGGTAGACGTTGTATTCGAGCACGCCGGTCTCGGGGTCGTTGCCGGCCGCCCACTGAAGGTTGACCGTCTTGTAGTCGGCCGCGGCCGCGCCGCCGGAGTCGGGCGCCAACGGCCCCGTGGCGTCGGCGTCGCCCATGGGCGCGGTCATCATGCCCATGTAGCTCCAGCCGTTGTAATACATGAACCAGGTGTTGGCGGCCGTGTCGGCGATGATCACGCCGTTGTGCCCCGGATCGGTGCCGTAGACGGCCACGGGCGCGCTCATCGTGTGCACGGGGTCAGCCGCCGAGGCGGTGCGGACGTAGATGTCGCCCTGGTAGCTGTTGAAGAACGCCAGCGTGTCGGAGTCGAGCGGGACGATGCTCGCCGGCCCGCGCACCAGCGGCACCGGCGCGCTGTTGATGACCGGGCCGTCGTGATTCCGGTTGTCGGCCGTGCTCCCCCACAACGCTCCGAGCCGGCTGGTCTGAAGCGTGCCGTTGGGGATGTAGAACGCGTAGTAGTTCGAGCCATTGGTGTATCCCGCCACGGGGTGCAGTTCGTCGCCGTAGCCCCAGATAGCCGGGTTGTTGTAGGCCGCGATCAATCCCTCATCGGTGAAGTTGTAGCCGTCCGTCGAGCGTGCCACCCGGATGTCGGACCAGACCTGCGGCGTAGTGGCCGTGGCCGCGTGGCTGGCGCTGTAGTAGGTCAGAAAGTCGCCATTCGTGTCGAAGAAGAACCCGGCCGCGGGCACGCCCTCTTCGGGATTGCCGGCGACGCTCCAGGTCAGGATGGGATTCGAGGCGTGCTTGGTCCAGTTCACCCCGTCCGCGCTGGTGGCCACGCCGACGAAGCGATTGCCCGGACCGATGTTGTTCAGTTGCGAGATGTAATTATCCGACCCGACGTAGTAGAGGTAGTAGGTGTC
>JADLAZ010000268.1 GCA_020849725.1 Chloroflexota bacterium | reverse complement strand
GAGGCGCCGGCGAATTCGGGTGGCACCGCGAGAGCGACCTCTCGCCCCGATCGTGGGCGTAGGTCGCTTTTTTCGTGGGCCAAGCATGGTCACCAGGCAGGACGAACAATGGACACAAGCACGAATGACCCGCGGTCGGTGGGGCTAGTGCAGCGCCACTACCTGAGCTTCGGCAGTGCCGCCGAGCCATTCCGCCTGCAGCGTGGCGGCGAGTTGCCGGGCGTCACGCTGGCCTACGAGATGTATGGCCGGCTCAATGCCCGGCGCGACAACGCCGTCCTGATCGCCCATGCCCTCACCGGTGATGCTCACGCGGCCGGCGTCCACAGTCCGACCGATCGCAAGCCGGGTTGGTGGGATGGAGCGATTGGTCCCGGCAAGGCCATCGATACCGACCGCTGGTTCGTTATCGCCTCGAACGTCATCGGCGGCTGCCAGGGGTCGACCGGGCCGCGCAGCCTCGACCCACGCACGGGCCGCCGCTACAACATGCGCTTCCCGCTTGTCACCGTGCGCGACATGGTGCGGGCGCAGCGACGACTGCTCGACCACCTCGGCGTGGCCCGGCTGCGCGCCGTCATTGGCGGCTCCATCGGTGGCATGCAGGCGCTGGAGTGGGCCGTTACCTACCCCGACCGGCTCGATCAGGCGATCGTGCTGGCGGCGACGGCGCGCTTTCATGCTCAGGGCATTGCCTACAATGAGATCCAGCGCCGGGCGATCATGCTCGACCCGTGCTGGCGCGGGGGCGAGTACGAGGACGACAGCGCCCCTGATGAGGGGCTGGCCATCGCCCGCATGCTCGGTATGGTCACCTACCAGAGCGACGCCCTGATGGCCCACCGCTTCGACCGCCGTCCGGCGACGCGCCCCAGCGCCTGGCCGGCCTTCGGCGACCATTACGATGTCGAGGGCTACCTCCACTACCAGGGCGACGCGCTCGTGCGTCGCTTCGATGCCAACGCGTACCTCTATCTGTCGCGGGCGATGGACCTGCACGACGTCGGTCACGGCTTCTCCGCCTACGAAGCGGCACTGGCGCGCATCCGCGCTCGCGTCTGGCTGGTTGGCATCACCAGCGACATCCTTTTCCCCGACAGCCACATCCAGGCGCTCGCCAACGACCTCGTGCGCGTCGGCGGTGTGGTCGACTACTGGCAACTCGACTCCATCCATGGCCATGACGCCTTCCTGGTCGAGTTCGCCAAGATGGAGCCGCTGCTGCGCCGCTATCTGGAAACCGGCGCCCTCTCGCCCAGCGGCCGGCCCGCGCCGCCCGAACCCGGCGGCGAGCCGGCGCTGGCCACCTCCGGTGCCGGCCTGGACCAGCACTTCCGCTTCCTCGACGGCGATTACGAAGTGTGATGGGAGGGAGTTGGGTATTGGGGGTGGGGAGAGGGGGGGACGATGTAGACGATGTGGATCCGCCCACCTCGTTCACCCGTCATCCTGGCGGAGGGCAGCACTCCCCTTGGCGACGACTGGATACCGGCGTTCGCCGGCATGATGGCCACTGCGGCGTCTGCCCAGCCCCTGGCTCCAGCGCTCATCACTTCCTGGAGGGACGATGCCCGTTCAGATCGGCAGCGCGCCGGACTCGTGGGGCGTCTGGTTTCCAAGCGACCCGCGCCAGCTTCCCTGGCAGCGCTTTCTGGACGAGGTGGCCGAGGCCGGCTACCGCTGGATCGAGCTCGGCCCGCTCGGCTACCTGCCGACCGACCCGGCGGTGCTGCGGCGCGAGTTGGCGGCCCGCGGCCTGGGCGTGACCGCCGGCTTCGTCGATGGTGCGCTGCACGACCCGGCCGCCTGGCCCGATCTGGAGCGCCGCGCGCTGGCGATGGCCGATCTGGTGGTCGCGGTCGACGGTGGCTTCCTGGTGCTGATGACCGCCACCTACGTGGACCACTTCACCGAGCCGTTGCGGCACGTCGGCCTCGCCCCCGACGACTGGCGGCGGCTGGTCGACGCGACCCAGCGCCTGGCCGCGCTGGTGCGCGATCGTGCCGGCCTGCGCCTGGTCTTTCACCCCCACGCCGGCATGTACGTCGAGACCGAGGCCGAGATCGAGGCGCTGCTGGCCGCGACTGACCCGACGCTCGTCACCCTCTGTTTCGACACCGGCCAGCATATCATCGCCGGTGGCGACCCGCTCGCCTTCCTGCGCCGCCACCACGCCCGCGTGCCGTACCTGCACCTCAAGAACATCGATCCGGCGGTGCTGGCGCGGGTGCGCGCCGGCGACCTGCCGATGAATGCCGCCGTGCCCTACGGCCTCTACTGCGAGCCGGATCGCGGCCTGGTCGACATGCCGGCGCTGTTCGCCTTCCTGCGCGAGATTGCCTTCGACGGCTGGGCCATCGTCGAGCAGGACCTGTTCCCGACTGACTTCGACCGGCCGCTGCCGATCGCCCGCCGCAGTCGGGTCTATCTGGAGAGACTGCTCGCCGGCCCGATCGCACCGCCTGACCGTGGCGCGCGGTAGGGGTCGTTCGCGAACGACCCAGCACGCTCGGCTCACCGCGCCGTCGCGATCTACGGAGCCAGTTGACGGATGCGCCGGATATCGTCCAGCCGCTCCTTGATCGCCCGCTCGCGGCCGTGCATCGTCGGCTCGTAGAAGGGGCCACTGACGCCCTCGGGCAGGTGGCGCTGGCGGTAGCGGCGCGGGTCGCCCTCGGCGAAGTCGTGGGCGTAGTCGTAGCCGCGGCCGTAGCCGAGCGCCTTGGCTCCGCCGAACGAGGCATTGCGCAGGTGCAGCGGCACCTCCAGGTTGGCGCCGGCCTCGATGGCGCGCTGCGCCGCCAACAGCGCCAGGTAGGCGGCGTTCGACTTCGGCGCGCTGGCGCAGTAGGTGACGGCGTGGGCCAGGATGATGCCGGCCTCGGGCATGCCCACCCGCTCCACTGCCTGATAGGCGTTCATCGCCAGCATCAGCCCGACGGGGTCGGCGTTGCCGATGTCCTCCGAGGCAGCGATCGTCAGCCGGCGGGCGATGAAGCGTGGGTCCTCGCCGGCCGCCAGCATCTTGGCCAGCCAGAAGATGGCCGCGTCCGGGTCGGAGCCGCGGATCGACTTGATGAAGGCCGAGATCGTCTGGTAGTGATCGTCGCCGGCCCGGTCGTAGCGCAGCGCCCGTCGCTGGATCGCCTCACTGACGATCTCGACGGTGATGGGGGCCGGGGGTCGGGGGTCGGGGGTCGGGGAATTGAGGTCGGGGGACGCGCCGGGGGGCGTGGCGGCGAGGGCGGCGGCGGCCTCCAACCCGTTGAGCGCGGTGCGGGCGTCGCCACCGCTGGCCTCGACCAGCAGGTCGAGCGCCGCGGGCGCGATCGTCAGCGCCAATGCCCCCAGGCCACGCTCCGGGTCGGCCAGCGCCCGCTCCAGCAGCGCCCGCACCTGGTCCGGCGTCAACGGCTCCAGTCGCAGGATGCGCAGCCGTGAGCGCAGCGCCGGCACCAGATCGAAGTACGGGTTCTCGGTCGTCAGGCCGATCAGCACCAGCCGGCCGTCCTCGACCGCCGGCAGCAGCGCGTCCTGCTGCGTCTTGCTCCAGCGGTGGACCTCGTCCAGCACCAGCGCCAGGCTGCCGCGCGGCGACTGACCAGCCTCCGCGACGAGCTTGCGCAGGTCGGCCACGCCGGCGGTAACGGCGCTCAGGTGATGGACCGTGCCGCCGGTGGCGCTGGCGAGCAGGTTGGCCAGCGTCGTCTTGCCGACGCCCGGCGGCCCCCACAGGATCAGCGAGCCGAGCCGGCCCGTCTCGACGATGCGGCGCAGCACGTGACCCGGCCCGAGCAGGTGCTCCTGGCCGACGAACTCGTCGAGCGCGCGCGGCCGCATCCGAGCCGCCAGCGGCATGCCAGCGTCGGCCGGCGGCGGGGTACGCGAGCCGGTGGGCGTCATCGCGGTGGCCTTTCGTGGACCGGGTGAGGAGTCTCCTGGATAGTATGACGTACGGGCGCGACCGGAGACGCGGGCGCGGACCCGGACGCCGTGGCGCCACGGACCAGATGCGCCCAAGGCACACCCTCCCAGACAGTGCATCATGACCGTGGCGGCTGGTGGCGCGGTCCGCTGGCTTCGGCTCCGCTCAGCCAGCGACCCTGGATCACGCCTGCGCATTCACGACGACCGCCGGCTGTGCCCGCCATGCCGGCCTGCGCCGGCATCCAGGCTTCCCCCGGCTGCTGTCAGCCGCGCAGGCTCCAGAACGGGGCGGTTAGGCCGATGCCGGCAAACACTGCCTCGGCCTCGTCCAGCGTCCGGCGGCGCCAGTCCGGCCGGAGCCGGTCGCCGTACCAGATGCGGCCGAGGTCCCAGCACTGCTGCACCGTCATCGTCCCGCCACGCGGCAGGTCGCGGAAGGCGCACCAGCGGTCGATGTGCTCTTCCGACCGGAAGAGGAGCATCGTCGATCAGGTGTAGCCGATGTTCTCCCACCACCGGGCCGCCGGCACGCCGAAGTGGACGATGCCCTCGCTGCGGACCAGCGCGCCGTCCTTGATCTCCAGGACCAGCTCGTCGTCGCAGTCGCCACAGCGGGCAGTGATCGTCGCGTCGGCCGCCAGCGTGCCGGGAATGGCGAGCGCATCCCAGATGCAGATGCCCCAATAGGTCTGGCCGCGCGCCTGGACCCGGAACGACGATGGGGCGGCGCAGAAGGGTGAGGCTGCCCAGACGTTCATCGTGCCGGGGGCCAGGATCAGCGCCCGCCCGGCGGCCAGGCGGCGCAGCGCCTCCTCGACCTCCGGCTGAGGCCGGCCGAGCGCAGTCGCGATCTCGGCCGGCCGAGGCACGTGCGCCGTCGCCGCGGCGGTCTGGAAGACGTGCAGGCGCACCGTGGCGTCCCACTCGGCGGTGTCGGAAGACTGACTGGTCATGACTCGTCCCTTCCGCGCCTGACTAGCGCGCACGCGCTGACACGACTATTGAATGATCATAGTGAATCTACGTCAATCTTGACCGCCAGTCAATGACCTGGCGGCGTCAGCCGGCGTGGAAGTGATCGAACGCACCCGGCGCGAGCGGCACGCGGCGGCCGTCGGGCGTCCGCAGCCAGAGCGGCGTCGGGCCGGGCGGCTCGACCGTGCCGATGACGATCAGTGGTGGACAGCTGGCGGCGACCAGCGCCTGCTGCGCCACCGCCAGCCGGGTGGGCGGCAGCGCCACCAGCAACTCAAAGTCCTCGCCGCCGCGCAGCGCCAGGTCGAGCCAGGCGGCCGGGAAGCGGGCGCGCACCAGATCCGGCGCCGGCAGCGCCGCCTGGTCGACCACCGCGCTGACACCGCTGCGGGCGCACAGCTTCGGCAGGTCGCCGGCCAGGCCGTCGGACAGGTCCATGCCGGCACGCACACCAGCCGCCAGCAGCGCCGCCGCCGCCGCCAGCCGTGGCTCGGGCCGGCGATAGGCGGCCAGCAGTGGCGCAACCGCCGGGTCGGCGTCGGCCGCGACCGGGTCGGCCAGCAGCAGCCGCAGACCGGCGGCCGACAGCCCCAGCGGCCCGGTGACGGCCAGCAGATCGCCGGGTTGGGCAGCGTCGCGCCGGAAGCTGATGCCCGCGCCGTGCGCGTCCACCTCCTGCTCACCGAGGGCGGTCACGCTGAGTGCGATGGCAGTGGGCGCGGCGACAATATCACCGCCGACGATCGAGCAGTCGTGCCGGGCCGCCAGCCGCGCTAGTCCGCGGTAGAGGTCCAGCACCTCGTCGATCAGCAGCCCCGGCCGCAGCCCCAGCGTCACCACCGCCACGCCCGGTCGGGCAGCCATCGACGCCAGGTCGCTCAGGTTGGCCGCCAGCGCCCGATGACCGACATCGGCCCAGGACATCAGGTCCAGCCGGAAGTGGATACCCTCGATCAGCGCGTCGGTCGTCACGACGACGGCTGCACCCGCGCGAGGTGTCCAGATGGCGGCGTCATCGCCGATGCCCATCGACACCGCCGAGCCGGCCGGCGCCTCAACCGCCAACAATGCCGTGATGCGCTCGATCAGCCCGAACTCACCGATCGCCTCGATCTTCTCGTCCATGCCTAGAGCGGCTCCGCTTCCCAGGTGGCGCGTGGCGCGGTGCGCGTCACCCGCACCCGGCGGATGCGGTTGCGGTCGATCGCCAGCACCTCGGCGCTGGCCTCGCCCAGGTCGACGGTGTCGCCCACGCGCGCGAAGCGACTGAGACGAGCGGTCACCAGGCCGCCGACCGTATCGATGCCCGGCTCGCTCAGCCGCAGATCGAGCGCATCGTTCAGGTCGGCCACCGGCAGCCCACCGGTGACGACGACCTCGTCGCTAGCGACGTGCGTCAGCGGCTCGTGGGCATCAGGGTCGTACTCGTCGGCAATCTCGCCGACAATCTCCTCCAGCAGGTCCTCCAGCGTGATGATGCCGGCCGTGCCGCCGTGCTCGTCGATGACGATAGCCAGGTGGCGGCGCTCGCGCTGCAGTTGGCGCAGCAGCGTGTCGGCTGTCTGCCCCTCGGGCACGTAGAGCGGCGGGCGCACCAGCGGCGCGATCGGGCGGCCGTCGAAGTCGCTGCCGATCACGCTCAGCAGGTCCTTCATGTGCAGCACGCCGACGACGTGATCGAGGTCGCCGTCGTAGACGGGCATGCGCGAGTGGCCGCGGCTGAGGAATAACTGGCGGGCGTCAGCAATCGTGCCGTCGGCCGGCAGTGCCGCCAGGTCGACGCGCGGCACCATCAACTCGCGCGCCCGGCGGTCGCTCAGGCCGAAGACGCCCTCGGTCATCGAGGCGGCCGACTCTTCGATCACGCCCTCATCCTTGCCCGTCTCAACCATCGCCAGCAACTCGTCCTCGCTGACGCTGGGGAACTGCGCCCGGCGCTGGCTGCCGACCAGGCGCAAGATCAGATTCGTCGTTCCCGTCAGCAAGCTGACGATCGGCGCGGCCAACCGCGACAGCCAGAGGACCGGTTGCGCGACGCGCAGCGCGACCGTGTCCGCCGCCTGGACCGCCAGCGTCTTCGGCACCAGTTCACCAAAGATCAGGCTGATGAACGAGATCGCGATCGTGACGATCACGACGGCCAACCCACCCGCCCACGCTGGCGGCAGGAACGCCAGGCTGCTGAGGACGCTGGTGAGGGCCGCCACCAGCGACAGCGCGCCGACGGCCGAAGCGAAGAAACCAGCCAGTGTGATGCCGATCTGGATGGTCGACAGGAAGCGGGCCGGGGTCTCGACCAGCCGCAGCACGACGCGCGCGGCGCGGTGGCCGTCGTCGGCCAACTGGCGGAGACGGACGCGGCGAGCCGAGACGAGCGCAATCTCGGCCGCAGCGAAGAAGGCATTGACGATAACTAGCACCAGGATGAGGATCAGATCGGTCAGGATGCTACCCGTCACCTGGACGTCTCCTCACCGGCGCGGTCCGAGGCGGTGGGCCAGCACCGCTGGCAGCAGTATACGGTAGCCCAGCGGCCCCTCTCCGGTACGGTGACTCTCTCCGGACCGGATCAGAGCGATTACGCATCCATTCCCGCGTGAGGTAGCCATGAGCGACGGCGACCAGCCGACCCTGTTCACGATCGGCCACTCCAACCACGCCTTCGACATCTTCCGTGAGCTGCTGGCCCAGCACGGCATCGAGGCGATTGCCGATGTCCGCTCAATGCCCTACAGCCGCTACGTGCCGCACTTCAACCCGGCCCCTCTGCGGACCGCACTCACGGCCGCCGGTATCGACTATGTCTATCTCGGCCGGGAGTTGGGCGCCCGCCCCGACGATTCAGCCAGCTACGTAGATGGCCGCGTGAGCTACGCGCGCTTGGCCAAGCGGCCACAGTACCAGGCTGGGTTGGGCCACGTCATCCAGGAGATGGCCCAGTCTCGCCTGGCGCTGATGTGCACCGAGAAGGATCCGCTGGACTGTCACCGCATGATCCTCATCTGCCGGGAATTGCGGGGCACCGGTATCAACCTGGCGCATATTCTGGCTGATGGCGTACTCGAAACGAACGCGGACGCTGAAGTGCGCCTGTGCGTCCGGCTCGGCCTCTCGCTTCAGCCCACGCTTTTTGATGATGAGGCTGCTATCATCGAGCGCGCCTACGATCGGCAGGCGGCGCGCATCGCCCATCGTCAGCCACCGGCCGGCGGCGTCCGCGACCCGCTGGAGGACGACCCATCGTGAGCCAGCCGGCGACCGTGTTCACTATCGGTTTCACCCAGTCAAGCGCCGAGCAGTTCTTCACCCGGCTGATCGATGCCCGCGTGCGCCGCGTCGTTGACGTGCGGCTGAACAACGTCTCGCAACTGGCCGGCTTCAGCAAGCGCGACGACCTGGCCTATTTCCTGCGCGCCATCGCTGGCATCGAGTACGTTCACCTGCCTGAGCTGGCGCCGACACAGGCGATGCTCGACGCGCTCAAGAAGCACAGGGGCGACTGGGCCGCCTACGAGCGCGACTTCCTGCATCTGATGCGCGAGCGCCGGATTGAAGCGACGGTGGCGCGCGCGACCATCGACGGCGGTTGCCTGCTGTGCAGCGAGGCGACGCCAGAGCACTGCCATCGCCGCCTGGTCGCCGAGTACCTCCAGCGCGCCTGGGGCGACGTGCGCATCGTCCACCTCTAGGTAGACCGGCCAGCAGGACCGTTCGATGCAGATCGTAGTGAACCATCTCACGCGGATGCAGCACGGTTACATCTGCGTGGCTGGCCTCGACCTCGACACTGGCGACCATGTGCGCCCCGACCCACCCGGGCGCCTGACCGTGCGGCATCTGGCCCGGTACGGCGGGCCGTTCGCACTCGGCGGCGTGGTCGATCTCGGCCGTGCCCACCCCCACGGGCGCCCGCCGACAGTCGAGGACTGTCGGGTGGACCCGCATCGGCTGCGCCGGCTGCGCCAGATGGCCGCCGCCGAGTTCTGGGAGCACGTGTCGGCCGCGTCCCGGCTCCGGCTGACGATGATCTTTGGGCCGGCGTTGACCGTCACGCCCCACGGCGCCGGCACGGTCGCGGTTGGCCAGGGCATCGCCTCGCTCGGCTGCCTGCTCATCGGTGGTCCACGCACGCTTTACCTGAAGCGGCGTCCAGACCGGCTGCCCCAGGTGCGGCTGCGCTTCTCCGACGGTGACCTCGACGCCGATGCCGCCGTCACCGACCTGCGCCTCTACGACGTGGAGCAGCAGATGCCTGACGAGCGCATCGTGGCCGATCTCGGCCGCTGGCTCCGGCGCGGCGGCGACGTCATTCTCGGCGTTGGCCTCTCCCGGCCGTATGCCACCGACCTGGATCAGCCGGCGGTCCACTGGCTCCAGGTCAACGCCATCTTCCCGGTCGACGTGCCGCTCTGGGAAGCGACCCTCGATCTCTGACGCGCACCCGGTCTGGCGGCCAGGTCACGGCGTCCCGCGGGGCGTCTATACTTGTGGCGTGGCTGGCAATGGCGGGAGGGGCGATGCAGGAGCGGCGCGGACGGGGCAACCGGGATGGCGCGGCCTGGGCGAAGCTGGTCTTCGGCGGTGCGCCGCTCAACCAGCGGCGGCCGCCGGGTGTGCCCTCGCCGCCCAGCTACTACGCGTACCCGCCGCTGAAGCGCCCCCACTGGCGCTGGGAGGTCGTCGGCTACTTCTACGCCGGCGGCATCGCCAGTGCCGCCTTCGTCGTGGCGACCATCGCCGACTGGCTGGGTCAGCCGGAAGACCGCGCCATCAGCCGCGCCGGCCGCTACCTGGCGCTGGCCGGCATGCTCGTTACGCCACCGCTGCTGATCCGCGACCTGGGCCGGCCGGAGCGCTTCCATCACATGCTGCGGCTGCTCAAGCCGCGCTCGCCGATGTCGATGGGGTCGTGGGCGATCACGCTCTTCGGTGCGGCCGTGGGGCTAGCCGCCGCCGGGCAGGCCGCCGCCGATGGCTGGCTGGGCGCCAGCCGGCCGGCGCGGCTGCTGGCGGCGCTGCCGCAGCGCCCACTCGGCCTGACCGGCAGCCTGGTCGCCTGCTTCGTCGGCTCGTACACCGGCGTGCTGCTCGCCTTCACGAATGTGCCGTTCTGGGCGCGCAACCGGCTCTGGCTCGGGCCGCTCTTCCTCAGCTCGGCTGTCTCAACGGCGCTGGCGGCGATCGCGCTGGTGCTGGAGCTGGGCCGCCGGCCGGCGCAGGCCCCGCTGGCCCGGCTGCACCGCGCCGATGTACTGGCGCTGGTCGCCGAGATCGGGCTGCTGGCGGCCAGCGAGGCGGCGCTGGGCGACCTGGCTCGCCCGCTGACGGCGGGCCGGCTGGCACGACCCTATCGGCTGGGTGTCCAGGGCGCCGGTCTGCTGCTGCCGCTGCTGCTTCAGGCGCCGGCCTTCGGGCGCCGACCGCTGCCGCGTCCGGTCAGCCTGATGGCCAGCGCACTCGTGCTCACTGGCGGGCTGCTGCTGCGCTGGCTCATGCTCGAGGCCGGCAAGCTGTCGGCCGACGACCCGGCCGCCTACTTCGCCCTGACGCGCGAGCCTGCCGCCGGCCCACCGGCGCTCCCCGTCCCGACCAGCGCCACCCCGGCGCCTCGCCCCATTTGGCGGCGGTCGCCGGCCACCTGGCTTCCCGACCCGCGCGTGGCCTGGCGCGCGCGTCGTCTTGTCACCACGACGACCGTGTCGGTTCAGGTCAGCGGCGTGATCACCGTCGTGCAGGAAGATCGTATCCGGTTGGTCGACGCGGCCGGCCGCGGGTATCTGTTCACGATTGGCAAGCGCGTGCGCCGGTCGCTGCCGGACCTGTGGGCGTTGGCGCGCGACGGCCGCCGCGTGACCGTCATCTACCAGGGCGCGCCCGACCTTGGCGCTGTTGCCGTCGCCCTGCACGCCGAGCCATGAGCGCGGCCCCGTCGCCCGTCCGATGGGAGATGGTAGGATAGCCGGCGGGCGGATGACCAGGGGAGGGGGAGCGGCCATGCCAGCGCGCTATGCAGTTGGAGTCGACCTGGGTGGCACCAAGATCATGGCGGCGGTCGTCAAGGCCGCGACCGGCGAGGTGATCGGCAGCGACCGCAAGCGCACCCGCGCCGAGCGCGGCGCGGCCTTTCTGGTCGAGCGACTCAACGACGTTGTCGACGGCGCGCTGGCCAAGGCGCGCGTCAAGGCAAGCGATCTGGCCGGCATCGGCATCGGCGCTGCCGGCCAGGTCGACCGCGCCAGCGGTGTACTCATCTCCGCGCCGAACCTGGCCTACGACACCGCCAACCTGCCGCTGGCAGCTGAGTTGCGCCACCACTTCGGCGTGCCAGTTGTCGTCGGCAATGACGTCGAAGTGGCCGCCATCGGCGAGCAACGATTCGGCGCCGGCCGCGACGGCGCCAATTTCCTGTGCGTGTTCGTCGGCACCGGCATCGGCGGCGGCCTCGTCATCGATGGTCAGCTCTACCGGGGCGCGACCGGCACGGCCGGCGAGATCGGTCACATCGTCGTCGATGCCGGCGGCCGCCACTGCGGCTGCGGTCAACGCGGCTGCCTGGAGGCTTACGCCTCGCGCAGCGCGATCACGCGCACGCTGCTGGGGGAGATCCAGCGCGGACGGCCGTCGGTGCTGCGCGAGTTGCTGGCTGGGGGTGAGCCAGGTGTGGGCAGTGCCGCCATTCGCTCCGGCCTGATCGCCCAGGCGGTGGCGGCCGACGACGAGTTGACGATGAGTGTGCTCGACGAGGCTGCCGCGTACCTGGGCATTGGACTGGCCTCGGCGATCAATCTGGTCAATCCTCGGCGCATCATCCTCGGCGGCGGCCTGATTGAGGCGGTCGACTTCTTCTTTGAGGCGGTCAGTCGCAACGCTCGCCAGGGGGCACTGCCGGTGCCGGGCGGACAGATCGAGATCGTCCGCACCGGGCTGGGCGACAACAGTGGTGTGGTCGGTGCGGCGGTGATGGCGGCCGAAGCCGCCACTCGGTAACGGAACGACGCGTCATCGCCCGCTGGAACGGGAAAGATCCCCCAGAAGTCGGCGCAACTTGAGTTGAGGTTCACCGTTATGAGGGATAAGATTGTTTACGCCGGGCACTGAGGCGATGCCAGGCGTGGAAGGCCGCGCAGCGGCCGACTAAAGGAGGGCATCCTATGGCGGGCAAACCCGATTTGGTGGCGAAGATCGCGGCCGACAGCAATTTGACCAAGACGGAAGCGGCCAAGGCACTCGATGCAACGCTGAGCGCCATCACCGACTACCTCGCTGAGGGCGAGTCAGTGACGCTGTCGGGCTTCGGCACCTTCAAGGTGACGAAGACGGCCGAGCGCATGGGCCGCAATCCGGCCACGGGTGCGCCGATGAAGATCGCCGCCGGCAAGCGCATCGGCTTCAGCCCTGGCACCAAGCTATCGGGTGCGGTCAAGGGCGCCTAGCCGCGCTCTCGTCCACGTGGCCGGTCGGGGCGCGGGTGGCCTGGCCCCGGCCGGTTCGGTGATCCAGGCGGCAGGCGCCACATATCGGAACATTGCCGATGTGCCGGCCCGATCGGGGTTCGGTATACTGCGGTGTGCAGGCTGGCGTGGGTGTTGACAGCGGCAAGGTCGCCGTCAGCCCCGGCAGGCTCTGGCCGAAGTGGCGGAACGGCAGACGCGGCGGTCTCAAAAACCGTTGAGGGCGACCTCATGGGGGTTCGAGTCCCCCCTTCGGCACGATCACGGAGGATCCACCAACACACCGTTGCAGCGGCGCCGGTCTGGCTCTTGTCATGCCGGCTGGCAAATGACGGCGCCGGCTCGTCCGCCCGACAGCCTGGTTGGGCGCGCCGGGCGCGGTGTCACCCGACGTGGATCGCCGGCCGCTGCGTTGGGTCCGGCTCGGCCCGACGCAGGATCTCGCGCGTGACCGGGGCGATGTCGCCCTCGCCGAAGAAGATGAAGCGCGCCAGATACGCCAGCGGATTGCCCTCGGCCCAGCCGAAGTAAGCGTGTGGCCGGCAGCCGGTCATGTCGCGCGCGCTAAGCAAGAAGGCGGCGATCGCATTCGGAATGGCGGCATGGACCGCTTTCAGCACCCGGTGACCGCCGATCTCCTCGCCGGTCACGCGCAGCACCGACGCGAACTCGGAGGCATCGCCGACCGTCACCTCGAAGAACAGCACCGGGTCGCCGGCTGGGATGTTGCTCGCCTCGCGCTCCTCCCGCTCCTTGAGCAGGTACTCGCGCGCGTCACGCTCGTCGGGATGATTGGCGATGATGCGCAGTTCGCCCCGGCGGACCGCCTCGGTGACATAGCGGCGGGCCGTGGCGTCCAGGTCGACGTTGTCGATGCGCAGCTCGAGCGAGCGAAATGCGCGTGAGACGAGTGAGGTGACGACGATGGCGGCGATGAAGATCAGCGCGATCAGCAGGCCCTCCAGCCGCTCGACGATGGTGACCAGCGTCGTGTAGGTAAAGATGAGCGTGATGATGGCGAAGGCGAGTGCCGCCCACTGCTGCCGCCGCCGCCACGCTGATAGAGTGACGGCGACGCTGGCTGAGGTCATCAGCGCCAGTACGCCGGTGGCGTAGGCGCCGGCCTGGGCATTGACGTTGGCTCGGAACAGAATCGTTACGACAGCGCAGATGGCGGTGTAGATCAGCACCAGTGGCCGGGTGGCCCGCGCCCAGTCGGGAGCCATGCCATAGCGCGGCAGGAAGCGCGGCACCACGTTGAGCAGCCCTGCCATTGCCGATGCGCCGGCAAACCACAGGATGGAGATGGTGCTCACGTCGTAGATGGTGCCGAACACGTCGCCCAGGTACCGATGCGCCACGTAGGCGAGCGCGCGGCCGGCGGCCGCGCCGCCCTCCTGGAACTCGGCGGCCGGGATCAGCAGCGTCGTCACCACGCTGCTGGTGATCAGCAGCACGCTCATGATCGCTGCGGCGGTGGCCAGGAGCCTCTGGGTGTTGTGGATACGCCCGCGCGGCTGGATCGGCGTATCGGTGGCATCGCCGCGCACCAGCGGCATGACGACGACGCCTGTCTCGAAGCCGGACAGTCCCAGCGCCAGGCGCGGAAAGACGAGCAACGCAGCGCCGAGCATCGCCAGCGGGCTGCTGTAGGCGCTGCCCAGCGCCGCTTGCCAGGTGACCAGCGTTTGGGGCTGCTGCGCGACCTGCGCCAGGCCGGTCAGCACGACGACGATATTCAGAGTGATGTAGACTGCCACCAGGCCGACGGCAATGCCGATCGCCTCGGTGAAGCCGCGCAGGAAGACCGCCCCCAGCAGCGCGATCAGCCCCAGCGTGATTGCCACCTCGTAGCCGTGCAGGCCATGTGCGAAGGGGTTCTCGATGATGTGGGCGGTGGCGTCTGCGGCCGACAGGGTGATGGTGATGACGAAGCCAGTGGCGACGAAGCCGAGCAGGCACAGCACGAACAATTTGCCCTGCCACCAGGAGAGCAGCCGCTCGAGCATTGAGATTGAGCCGTCGCCATGTGGACTCTCGCTGGCGACGCGCCGGTACATCGGCAACGCGCCGACGAGCGTCACCAGCACCAGCACGATGGTGGCGAACGGGGCGAGCACGCCAGCCGCCAGGGCAGCGATACCGGGCTGGTAGCCGAGCGTCGAGAAGTAATCGACGCCGGTCAGGCACATGACCTGCCACCAGGGATGGGTCGGATGCTCGCCCTCACGATCGTATGGCCCCTCGCGCTCGCGGGCATGGCTGCTCAGCAGCCAGCGCCGCAGCCGACCGACCGGCTGACGGCGGGCATTGTTCGACCGGGGCATCGGCGCCTCCCACTCCGTCACTGGTGCGTGCGCGACCTGCGCCCATCCTACCGCATCGTCACCACCGGTACGGCGCCTCCCGGGCCGCTCCCCCTGGCTGCAGCGACCGGCCGATGGTGCGTGCCGGCGTGGCCCACCGGCCTGGCCCGCCGTCAACGCACCATCACGGCGCTTGAACCCGGCTCGCGCAACCGGCCGTATTCTAGGTGACGGGTGAGCCGATGCCGATCACGCGGCGCCGGCCGCGCCATCGTGGGTCGCGGGAGCGGCTCAGCCGCCTGAACGGGTGACACGCGCGGAGGTCACTGGTGGACAACGATGACCTGCCGATCGGACGCATCCTCAGCCGGCGTGAGGTGGTGGCGCTGGTGGGCGCTGGTGGTGCGGCCCTGCTCGCCGCCTGCGCAGCGCCACCGGCGCCGACCGCCACGCCGCCACCGGCACCGACCACTACACCGCCACCGGCGGCATCACTGACCGCCACGCCGATGAGTACGACCGGGACAGCGAATACGCCTGCCATCAGCACTCGGCCGGCCACTGCCGCCGCGACCCGAGCCAATCCGACCGCTATCGCTACCCAGGCCGGCGCGGCTAGCATGGCCGTGCCGGCCTGCGTCGTTCGGCCCCAGGTGACGGAAGGGCCATACTATGTCGATGTGGACCTGGTGCGCGCCGACATCCGCTCCGACCCCGGCAGCGGTGTCGTCAAGGACGGCGCGCCACTCGTGCTGACCTTCCATGTCCTTCAGGTAGCGGCCGGTGGCTGCACGCCGCTGCCGGGCGCCGAGGTCGAGATCTGGCACTGCGATGCGGCCGGTGTCTACTCTGGCGTGGCTGACCCCAACTTCAGCACCGTCGGCCAGAAATGGCTGCGCGGCTCGCTGATGACCAATGCGGATGGGATGGCGACCTTCACAACGATCTACCCCGGTTGGTACCGGGGCCGGGCCATCCACATCCACTTCAAGGTGCGCCCAACGGCGACCACCGACTTCACCTCGCAACTCTTCTTCGACGACGCGCTCTCCGACCAGGTCTTCACCCAGGCGCCGTACGCGAGCAAGGGTCGGCGCGACCGGCTCAACAGCAACGACGGCATCTTCAACCAGCAACTGCTGCTGACGACGACGCAGGCTGCGCAGGGCTACGCGGCGACCTTTCCGATCGGCATCGACCTGTCGAAGCTTGGTGTTCGCAAGCCCGGTCCCTGACCAGATCGGCGCGGTGGCGCGCTCGCCAGTGGTGTGCCGCCGCCATCGTGCGCGCTATCGGCCGGCGAAGTCGTGAACGGTCAGGCCAGCGGCGCTGACGCCAACGAACGTGATCAGCACGCAGCCGAAGCCACCGACCAGCAGCCAGGCGCTGGGCCGCCCCGCCCAACGTGGCGTGCCACGCAGCCGCAGGTAGAGCGTGTAGACCAGCCAGGTCAGCAGCGCCATCGTCTGCTTCGGGTCCCAGCTCCACGGTGTGCCCCACACCTGCTGCGCCCAGACCGCGCCCGAGCACAGCGCCAGCGTGATCAGCGGGTAACCGAGCAGCACGCACCGATGCGCGGCTGTCTGCGCCTGGGCTAGCGGCGGCAGCGCGGCCAGCAGCCGCGACGGCGTCGGCCGGCGCAGCCGCTGCTCCTGGGCCAGCGTCAGCAGCGCCAGCAGCGCCGCCAGTGTGAAGCAGGCGTAGGCTGCCAGCGCCGAGCCAGCATGGACCGGCAGCCAACCGCTCCACAGCGCCTCCGGCAGTGGGCGCGGCGCCCGCGGCGCGGCGAAGGCTAGCAGCAGCACGCCCGTCGCCAGCGGCAGCAGATAGGCCGCCAGCCCCGACAGGCGCCACAACCCGTCGATCAGCAGATACCCCAGCACCAGCAGCCAGCCGTACAGCAGCAGCAGCCCGAACAGGTCACCCACCGGCGGCAGCCCGGTCCACAGCCAGCGCCCGGCGAACAGCACCGTGTGCACCGCTATGCCCAGCAGCAGCGCCTGCCGCGCCCAGCCTGCTTCCCGCCCGCCCGGCAACGCCAGCGACCGGCGGTAGAGCCAGGTACTCAGGCCATAGGCCGTGACGGTGCTGCCCAGAAACAGACTGCTGGCTGTCTCCATCCTGTCACTATCCCACCACTCGCATCGGCCACAGTGCGCACCGAGCCGGGCATGTACGGGCGCCTAGAAGAAATGAACTGTTCCAGTTCGCGGGCGCTTGGGCCCGGAGTCCTGGCGACCGCTTCTTGCAGGTCGGCCACGCCGCGCGCGGGGTAGCTGATCAGCGGTCGCGCGGCCGCGCCGAGCTATCATACCTTTGAACGGTGGAGTGCTTCGATTCACGGTTCCTGAGCGACGGCGTCCCGCTCATCGGTCAGCGCGAACAGCTCGCGCAGCGCGTGGGCATGGCTCCGGCCGGCGGTGTGCTTCAGGCGCGTCGATGGCGTGTGCAGCAGCTTGTTGACGATGCCGTGGCTCAGGGCGATGACGGTGTTGCGCTCGCGCTCGGACAGGTGCGACAGCCGGCTCAACGCCTTCTCTAGCTCGCTCTGCCGGATGCGCTCGGCCTGCTCGCGCAGCGCCGCGATCGTCGGCGCTACCTGCCGCTCCTCTAGCCAGGTCATGAAGCGGTCGACCGCACCGGCGACGATGGCGTCGACCTTGTCGATCTCGCGCCCGCGCTCGACCATATTGGCCTGGCAGATCGCCTGCAGACCGTCCATATCGTAGAGGAAGACATTGGCCAGTCGGCCGGCGGCGGCCTCGATGTCGCGCGGCACCGCCTGATCGATCAGCAGCAGCGGCCGGCCACCGCGCGCCCGCTGCGCTGCCTCGACCATGCCGGCCGCGATGACCGGCGTCGGCGCGGCTGTGCCGCTCAGCACGATGTCAGCCGCCGCCAGCGCCGCCGGCAGCGCCGCCCACGGCCGGGCGATCGCACCATTGGCGACTGCCCAGGCAGCGGCGCGCTCGGGTGTGCGGTTGACGACCGTCACGGCCGCGCCGTGGTCGGCCAGGTTGCGCGCAGCGTCGACGCCGATCTCGCCCAGTCCGACGACCAGCACCGGTCGCCCGCGCAGGCTCCCGAAGATGCCCCGCGCCAGCTCGACAGCGGCGTGGCCGATCGAGACGGCGTTGCGGGCGATGGCCGTGTCGGTGCGGGCGCTCTTGCCGGCCTCGATCGCTGTCCGGAACAGGTGCGCCAGCACCGGCCCGGCAGCGCCGCGCGCCAGCGCCGCCTCGTGCGCTGTCACGACCTGCCCCAGGACTTGCGGCTCGCCGAGGATCATTGAGTCCAGACCGGCCGCCACCCGGCACAGGTGCCGCGCCGCGTCGGCCTGGTGGTGGGCGTACAGGTGCGACTCCAGCTCCGGCAGCGGCACGCCGCTCTGCTCGGACAGGAAGCGCAGCACCTCATGAGCGCCAACGTCTTGATGGCCAGCGAGCGCATAGACCTCAGTCCGGTTGCACGTCGAGAGGATCGCCCCTTCACGAGCGTGCTCGCGCAGCGCCGCCAGCGCCGGCGCCAGCGCCGCACCGGCCAGCGACAGCCGGCCGCGGATGTCGAGCGTCGCTGTCGTGTGGTTCACACCGATGACCAGCAGATGCATCTCGCTCCCTCGCGGGCGCGCCGCCGCGCCACCCCGACTCCATCACCGCCCGCTGGGCCGGCTCAGCCGCCGGCGACAGTCGCCTCCGCTGGCGTCAGGCCCAGCGCTTCCCGCAGGCGAGCCGCGGCTGTCGTCCGCTGGCCATCGCGCAGCAGCGCCAGCAGCTCTGGCGTTACCGCCGCCCGCCAGCGCGCCGGCGAGATCGTTCGACCCGCCGCTTGCCCGGCCCGGCGCTCGGACGCCACCAGCGCCAGCAGATCCGCGTACTCCGGCGTCAGCAGCGCCTCGATCTCCTCGCGCACCAGCCGCGCCAGCGCCGGACTCTTGCCCTCGGTGGCGATGCCGACTGTCAGCTCGCCGCGGCGCACCGTCGCCATGCCGATCACGTCGCTGGCCGCCGCATCGTCGCAGACCGTCACCAGCGTCCCGTCCGCGCGCGCGTCGGCCGCCACCGCCGCGTTGACGGCGCGTTGATCGGTCGCCGCGATCGCTAGGAACGCTCCCGTGAGGTCGCCCGTCTGGTAGGCGCGCTGGGTGATCGTGATGTCGCCGCGCTCGGCTGCCGCCACCAGTGCCGGGCACGGCGCCGGGCTGACGACGTGCACGCTGGCGCTCGCCGCCAGCAGTGCCGTGACCTTGCGCGCGGCCACCACCCCGCCGCCGACGACGACGCAGCGCCGGCCAGCCACCGCCAGCGCCACCGGGTAGCGCGGCGTCTGAGTCATGGGGCGTACCCTCCCACCTGGACCGGCGGGCCGATCCGCCGCCGGCCGCAAGTATAGCCCACCGGGGCCGGGGCGGTGTGGCCACGGTTCGGCGGCCCGACCTGGCCGGCACTGTCTACCATCAGCAGGCGAGCCGCGAGCCGTCGTAGACGGTGCTGCCGACAACGAACCTCATGTCTATGGGCGGCACATTCGCCCACCCACTCACCAGCACACTGGCGTGCCGGCGGGCCATCACTGCACCGGCGCAGCTGGCCAGCCGGCGGGTGCTGCGCGCCTGACTGCCGGGCAGGAGGCGTGTGGTATGCTTGGCGAGACGCACCCACATGTGATGCTGCCGACGGTCGGCGCGTGGACAGGCATCTGTCATGACACCCGACCCCGCCCCCACTTTTGGCGCGCTCCTGCGCTCCTTCCGATTGAGCGCCGGCCTCACTCAGGCGGTGCTGGCCGAGCGGGCCGGCCTGAGCGTGCGCGGCCTGAGCAATTTGGAGCGGGGCGAGCGGCGGCTGCCCTACCCGCGCACCGTCCGGCAGTTGGCCACGGCGCTTCGGGTGAGCGCCGCCGATCGCGCCCGCTTCGAGGCGGCCGTCCCGCGCCGGTCCGGCAACATCCCGCGCGCCGTCGCCCACACCGGCGCCGTGGGCAACCTGCCAACGGCCGTCACTAGCTTCATCGGGCGCGAGCGCGAGGTGGTCGAGATCGGGCGCTTGCTCGCGACGACCCGGCTGCTGACCCTGACCGGCGCGGGTGGCGTCGGCAAGAGCCGCCTGGCGCTGGCGGCGGCGCGGGCAGTCCAGCCGGCATACCCCGACGGGACCTGGCTGATCGAGTTGGCCCCGCTGGCCGACCCGGCGCTCGTGCCGCAGGCGGTCGCCCGCGCCCTCGGCGTGATGGAGTCACCCGGCCGCCCCCTGATCGAGACGCTCGTCGCCGCGCTGCGGCTCCGCCGGCCGCTGCTGCTGGTGCTGGACAACTGCGAGCACCTCATCGACGCCTGCGCCCGGCTGGTCGAAGCGCTGCTGAACTGCCCCACGCTCTGGGTGCTGGCCACCAGCCGGGAGCCGCTGGCGATCGGCGGCGAGCTGACCTGGCGGGCGCCATCGCTGGCCATCCCGCCCGAGCGCTCGCTGACACCGGCCGAGCTGGTGGATGTCCCGGCGCTGCGCCTGTTCGTCGAGCGCGCCAGGTTCGCCCGTCCCGGCTTCGCCCTCGCGCCGGAAAACGCGGCGGTGGTGGCCGACATCTGCCGGCGGCTGGACGGCATCCCGCTGGCGCTCGAGCTGGCGGCGGCGCGGCTGCGGCTGCTGACGGTCGAGCAGATCGCCGCGCGCCTGGACGACGCCGTCGGACTGCTGACGGACGGGAGCCG
>JADLAZ010000267.1 GCA_020849725.1 Chloroflexota bacterium | reverse complement strand
GCTGCCGCGCCAGCACGGCGCGCCGCTGCGAGCGATCGTGCCGGGCGCCTACGGCTTCAAGCACGTCAAATGGATCACCGAGGTCGAGGTCATCAGCGGCCCGCCGCACCAGGGCTACTGGGAGCAGGCGGCCAGCTGGGTCCAGACCGGGCGGCTGGCCAGCGCCATGGCCCGCATCGACACCGTCGACTCGCCGCCGGCCAAGGTCGGCAGCCCGGTGACGGTGGCCGGCGTCGCCTTCACCAGCGTTCGGGGCATCTCCAAGGTCGAGGTCTCGGACGACGGTGGTGCGACCTGGAGCGTGGCGCGGCTGAAGGCGCCGCTATCGCCGCTCACCTGGCGGCTGTGGTCCTTCGCCTGGAAGCCGGCAAAGGCGGGCAAGGCGAAGGTCGTGGTGCGCGCCTACGAGGGCGACGGCACGCCGCAGGTCGCCACCGTTCAACCGTCCCACCCGAACGGCCTGACCGGCTACCACAGCATCGATGTCGAGGTCGCACCGTAGGGAAAGGGGGCCAGGCGGCTTGTCGGGGCGGGATGGGCCGCTTAGACTCCACCGACGGGCGCGGTGGGCGTGCCGCACAGCAACACGGGCGGATGATGCGGGCGGTCGATCGCTACCTTGAGGACCAGCGGGCCACGCTGGCGGCACGCCTCCGGTTGATCCCGGGCGAGGTCGGGTCACCGTCAATGCGGGCAGCAGTGGCGCGCCTGCTGACCGACAGCGGGCTGCGGGTGCTGGAGGAGGCGCGAGCAGGCCAGATGCTGTGCGCTGCGAGCGGCAATCCCGCAGCGGGCCATGTCGTACTGCTGGTCGACCTGACCGATGATGAGTCGATCGGTTGGGCGGTGCTGGTGGCGGGCCTGGCAGCGCTGGCGGCTATGCGGGCGACCGGTGCGGCGCCAGCGCTCGGGGTGACCCTGCTGTGCCGGCTGACGACCGCGGACGGCGAGGCCGACTGGGAGGGGCTGCCGCCGGTCGACGCCTGCCTGTGGGACGGCGGCGGCGAGGCGGCGGACCGCCCGTGGCTGGCGCTCGGCAGCCACGGGCTGATGCGCCTGCGCCTGCGAGCGCGCGGCCCGGGTGGGCCGCTCGGCTGGGGCGCGCTCGTCGCCAATCCGGCCTGGCGGCTGGTCTGGGCGCTGGCGGCGCTCAAGCGCCCGAACGAGGAGGTGCGTATTCCCGGCTTCTACGCCGCGACGCGGGCGCCGGGGCCGGACGAGGCGGCCGCGCTGGAGCAGGTTGCGCCGCTGCTGGCGCCGCTGCTGGCGGCGCGCCTGCCCGGGCTGCCACCGGCCAGCGTCGCGCTCGTGCAGGCGTTCTCGCCGGCCGTCACCCTCACTGCCTTCCGGATCGAGCCGGCGGAGCAGGCCGTGCCGACGACAGCCGCGGCGGAACTGGCGCTGACGCTGGTGCCGGACCAGACGCCGCCCACGATCGTGAGCGCGCTGATCGAGCACCTGGCGGCGGTGGGCTTCAGCGATATCGACGTCGAGGTCCTGTCGGCCTATGTCGGCCTGATGACGCCGCTGGACGCACCGTTGGTGGCGGCGGCACGACGAGCGGTCGAGGACGTGCGCGGCCCGGCGCCTTTGCTGCGACCGTTCGGTGACCGGCCAGCGCCGCTGGCGTGCCTGCCGGCACGGACGGCGCTGGCGGCAATCGGCGTCGGCCTCGCCGCAGAGCCGGCGTCCGAGGTAGCGGTCCGGGCGTTGGCGCTGGCGCGCGTGCTGGCGCGGCTGCTGGCGAGCGTCGCCAGCGCGCGAACCTAGGCGGTGACGACGCCGGCCGGTGGCGTGTCGGTCATCGTGCCGGCCTGGAACGCCGCCGCGCGCCTGCCGGCCTGCCTGGACGCGCTGGCGGCCCAGACCAACCTGGCCGATGAGGTCATCGTCGTCGATAACGGCTCGACTGACGGCACAGCGACGCTGGTGCGGGCGCGCTTCGGCTGGGCACGGCTGGTGGCCAACCCGGTCAACTTCGGCTTCGCCCGCGCCGTGAACCAGGGCATCCTTGCCGCCAGCGGCGCGACGATCGTGCTGCTCAACGACGACACCATGGCCGATCCAGGCTGCCTGGCGGCGCTCGTCGCGCCGCTGGCAGCGGACGCCCGGCTCGGGGTGAGCGCGGCGACACTGGTGTACGCCGACCGGCCGGAGCAGATCAACGCGGCTGGGCTGACGATCGGGCACGACCTGGTGGCGATGGACGCCGGCCTCAGTCAGCCGGTCGCCGCGCTGCCGGACGCGCCCTGGCCGGTCTTCGGCGCCTCGGGCGGGGCGGCCGCCTACCGGCGTGCAGCACTGGATGACGTCGGGCTGTTCGACGAGCGCTTCTTCGCCTATCTCGAGGATGTCGATCTGGCCTGGCGGCTGCGGCTGCGGCGCTGGGGCGCCGTGTCGGTCCCGGCGGCGCGCGTTCGCCACGCCTACTCGGCCAGCGCCGGCGCCGACTCGCCGTTCAAGCGCTATCACCTGGCGCGCAACCGGGTCTGGTGGCTGGTCAAGTGCGTGCCTGGCGCGCTGGCCTGGCGCTGCGCGGCGGCGCTCCTGTGGTACGATGCGGCAGCGTTGCTGGCAGCCCTGGCCGGCCGCGACACGGCCTGGCTCCAGGGCCGGCTGGACGGTCTGCGCGGCATCCCGGCGCTGCGGGCCGACCGAGGAATCATCCAGCAGCGCCGGACGGCGTCGATCGACGAGCTTGCGGCCCTGCTTGGTCCGCGAGTGGGGCCGTGGCGCGTCTGGCAAGCGCGGCGCACGGCACGCCAGGTCACGCGCCGACCGTGACGCCGGTCGCCACGGATGGGCTGGAGGGCATGACGGAAGACGAGGCGATCGCCTACCTGCACCAGTTCATCAACTACGAGGACCCGGCGGCGCGAAAGCGTGGGCCAGGCTTCACGCTGGACGGTATGCGCTGCCTGTTGGATCTGCTGGGCCACCCGGAGCGCGCTTTCCCCAGCGTCGTCGTCGCCGGCAGCAAGGGCAAAGGCTCGACCTGCGCCCTGCTGGCGAGCATCCTGCGGGCGAGCGGCTATCGCACTGGCCTCTACAGCCAGCCGCACCTGCACTCCTGGCGCGAGCGCGTGCGCATCGACGGGCAGCCGTTGCCGCCGGCGGCGCTCGTCGCGGCTGTCGAGCGACTGCGGGCCATCGTGCCGCGGCTGCCGGAGCGTTGCCCGACCATCGCCCAACCGACCTACTACGAGCTGGGCACGGCCGTCGCCTTGCTGCACTTCGCGACCGTGCCGGTCGACATCGCCGTGCTGGAGATCGGACTGGGCGGCCGGCTGGATGCGATCAACACGGTCACGCCGCGCGTGTCGGCGATCACGGCGATCAGCCTGGAGCACACCGACGTGCTGGGCACGACGCTGGCGGCGATCGCCGGCGAGAAGGCTGGCATCATCAAGCCGGGCGTGCCAGTCGTCGTCGCGCCGCAGCCGCCCGAGGCCGCGGCCGTCTTTCGACGGGTGGCGGCCGAGCGGGGCGCGCCACTGATCTGGGCGGCGGAGCGCGGCCGGCTGACCCCGGCCGGCGACCCGGCCGGGCCGGCGGCGCTGGACGGCCGGCAGGCGGTGACGCTGACGCTGCCGCCCGGTCTAGCCGGCGCAGGCTCGGCCGAGCGGGCGCTGCTACTGCCGCTGCTCGGCCGGCACCAGCTCGACAATGCCGCCACCGCCGTCGCTGTCGCCGAGGAGCTGGCGGCGGCCGGGTGGGCTATTGATGGCGAGGCGGTCGTGACCGGGCTGGCAACGACGCGCTGGCCGGGCCGGCTGGAGGTGCTGTGCCGATCACCACTGCTCATCGTCGATGGCGCCCACAACCCGGAGTCGGCCGAGCGGCTGCGCGAGGCGCTGGACTGGCACTTCCCCGGCCGCCGGCTGACGCTGGTGCTGGGCATTCTGGGCGACAAGGACCTGGCCGGCATCGCTAGCGCACTGGCGCCAGCGGCAGCGCGCGTGTTGGTCGTGACGAGCGGTGGCCCACGCGCGGCCCCGGCGACGGCCATCGCGGCAGCAGTCGAAACCGCCGGTGGCCGACCGGAGGTCATGACAACCGTCGCCGCCGCGATCGACGACGCGCTTGCGGCGGCTGGTTCGGACGATATCATCTGTGTCACGGGGTCGCTCATGACCGTCGCAGCGGCCCGCGCCGCAGTTGGGCGAGTGGATCCATGAGCGACGGCCGGACGTTCTACCGGTGACCGCGTGGCCAGCATGGCCTTGCCACCGCTGGTGGTCGAACAGTCGCACACGATCAGGGAGAGAGGCATGACCGGGGACGGAACGGGCAAGCGTTACGACCAGACGACGGCGGCGACAGTGCCACGATCGGGCAGGGTCACGCGTCGGCGCCTGCTGGCCAGCGGCCTGGGGCTGGGGCTGGTGCTGGCGGCGTGCGGCAGTCCGGCGGCGCCGACCAGCAAGCCGGCAGGCACAACACCGGCGGCGCCGACCAAGCCAGCCGCGGCCGCGCCCAAGGCGACCAACCCCGGCAGTGCCGCGGCGACGACACCAGCGGCCGTGCCCGACCCGCGCGTCGACCCGGTTACAGTAGCGAACCTCGGCTACGGCATGAATGTCTGGCTCTACAACCACGAGCAGAACGACAAGGTGCTGGGGCTGGTGCGGGAGGCAGGCTTCGGCTGGGCGCGGCAGTGGGTGCCCTGGTCGGATCACGAACCGGAGCGAGGCAAGATGCGCTTCGGTGAGCTGGACCCGATCGTCGACGCGGCGCTGCGCAACAAGGTCAAGCTGATGCTGGTCGTGCTGCGCTCGCCGACCTGGGCCACGCCGGATGGCAAGACCGGCCTGCCGGCAAACCCGAGCGACTTCGCCGTGTTCATGAAGGCGATGGCGGCGCGCTACAAGGGCAAGGTGTCGGCCTACGAGGTCTGGAACGAGCAGAACCTCGGCCACGAGACTGCCGGCAAGGTTGACGCGAAAGCCTATGTCGACCTGCTGAGGGTGGTCTATCCGGCGATCAAGCAGGCCGACCCCAAGGCGGGCGTGATCTTCGGCGGGCTGACGCCAACCGGTGTCAACAACCCGGCCGAGGCCATCGACGACGTCGTCTATCTGGAGCAATGCTATCAGATCAACAGCGGTGAGGTGCGCCAGTACTTCGACATCCTCGGCGCGCACGCCGGCAGCAACAACAACCCGCCGGAGGCGCTCTGGCCGGACCAGCCCGGGCCGGGACCGAATTGGAAAGACCATCCCAGCTTCTACTTCCGCCGCGTCGAGGGGCTGCGGGCGGTGATGGAGAAGTTCGGCGACAGCAACAAGCAGATGTGGCTGACCGAGTTCGGTTGGACGACGAAGAACCAGGCCAAGGGCTATGAGTACGGCCAGTACAACAGCGACCAGGATCAGGCCGCTTACCTGGTGCGCGCCTACCAACTGGCCAAGCAGAAGTACCCCTGGATGGGCGTCATGGCAATGTGGAACCTGAACTACTCGACGATCGTGAAGCCCGAGGACGAGAAGTACTCCTGGAGCATCATCAATAGCGACTACACGCCGCGGCCGGCGTATACTGCCCTCAAGGCCATGCCGAAGAAGTGAGGGAGCAGAGACACGGAATGACACTCGACGAGATCTGCAGCGGCATCCGCGATAGCATTGCCAACGCGCGCTCGGATGTGAAGGCCGAGCACGCCGATCTGCTCGCCTGGTTGACGAGCGCCGTCGACCAGCGCTACCCCGAGAAGATCTTGGCGGTGCTGGAGCGGCTGGACATTCGGGATCATTACCCGGCACGCCGCCAGCCGGACGGCCGGCTCGTGCCGGAGCCAATGCCGGGCGGCTGGACCAGTTGGTATGGCTGGATGATGCACATCAAGGCACACGAAGAGGCGCCGTATCGAGCGCGGGCCGCCGCGGCGGCCCGGGCCGACATACCGGAAACGGCCGACTAGCGGGCCAACTGATGGCGACCACTGCCTGCGGCCGCGTGGCCCTGACGCAGCTGCAAGCGCCGAGTGAGGGCGGGCCAACGCTCCCTGCGATGGGACTGACTGCCGTCCTGCCGCGCGAGGTCGCTTGCGCGACCGAGGCGTGAGCGACCGGTCACCACGGAGTGAGACGATGCGTGACGTCGCCGCCGCGCACGATGATTCGTTCGGCGCCCGCGCTCTACCCGACCGGGCCGGCTCGCCGCGGCATACCGCGTGGCTGGCGCTCCTGGGCTATGTCGGCCTGGCCGTGCTGATGACCTGGCCGCTGGCCCTGAACCTGACCACGGTCTTCCCCGGCGAGAACACGGTCGATGCCTGGGGCCATTACTGGAACATGTGGTGGTTCCGCCGCGCGCTGCTATCCGGCGACAATCCATTCTGGACCGACCTGTGGTTCGCACCGGATGGCGCGAGCCTGCTGCTGCACACGCTCGCGCCATACAACAGCCTGCTCGGCCTGCTGCCGACGCTGGTCGCTGGGCCGCTGGTCGCCTACAACCTGGTGGCGCTGGCGGCCATCGCGCTCAGCGCCCAGGCGGCGTTCCTGCTGGCGCGGCAGGTGACCGGACATTCCGGCGCTGCCGTCGTCGCCGGCCTGGCCTTCGGCAGCTCACCCTATCTCATGGGCCATCTCACGGTCGGCCACCTCAACGTGGCGGCGCTGCTGTGGCTGCCCTTGTTCGCGGTCGCGTTGCTGGCGGCCGGCGACCGCCGCCGCTTCGCACTGCCGGCGGCGGCGGTCTGCCTGTTCATGACGGCGATGACCGAGTGGCACACGACGCTGTTCGCGCTGGTGTTGGGCGGCCTGCTGGGGCTGTGGGCGCTGCTGGGCGCGCTCCGGCGGCGGGCCGGCTGGGCGCGGCCAGCGCGGATGGCGGCCGCCGGCTTGCTCGGCGGGCTGCTGCTGGCGCCGCTGGTCGTGGCGACGGCGCAGGCCGTGCACGCCGCTGGCGCACGCGCCGAACTGGGTGAGCGCTGGGCGCAGGAGCACTCGGCCAATCTGCTGGCGTTTCTGCTACCGCAGGACCTGCATCCGCTCTGGGGCGACGCCGTGCTGGCCTGGCGCAAGGCGAATATCGAGGAGGTGCTGAGCGAGGGGCGGGTCTCACTCGGTCTGATCGTCATGGTCCTGGCG
>JADLAZ010000266.1 GCA_020849725.1 Chloroflexota bacterium | reverse complement strand
TCAGAACCAGGCGGCCTTGTCGACGACGTTGCGCAGCGGCTCGCCGGCGACGAAGCGGCGGGCATTGTCGAGCAGCACCTGATAGCGCCGCTCGGGCAGGTTCTCGGCGTCCTTGACGGCGATGTGCGGCGTCAGCAGCACGTTCGGCAGCCCCCACAGCTTGTGGTCGGCCGGCAGTGGCTCGCTCTCGAACACATCCAGCCCGCAGCCGGCAATGACACCGCGCTCGATCGTGTCGGCCAGGTCGTCGATCCGGGTTGTCTTGCCCCGGCCGACGTTGATGAAGTAGGCGGTCGGCTTCATCAAAGCGAAGCGGCGCGCGTTCCACAGCCCCTCGGTCTGCGGCGTGTGCGGCGTGGTCGTGATAATCACGTCGGCGCGCGGCAAGAGACCGTCCAGCGCCTCTGGCCCGTGGCGCTCGGCGACCGGTGCGTCGAACTCCCACCGTGGATCGACACCGATCACGGTCATACCGAAGGTGGCGCACAGGCGCGCCGTCTCATGACCGATGCCGCCGACCCCATGAATGAGCGCCGTCGCCGACGGCAGGTCGAGCGCCGGCCGGGGTCGAGCGTCGGGCGCCCAGCGCCGGGCCTTCTGCGCGTCGATGTAGAACGGCAGCCCGCGCGCCAGGCCGAGAAGGAACATCATGATGTGGTGGCTGATGTGATCGAAGTAGATGCCGCGCGGGTTGGCGATCACGACCGGATGGTCGATGAGGGCCGGATAGAAGTAGTCGGGGCGCGGGCCGGCGTCGGGATTCTGGAGCCAGCGCAGCTGGCCGGCCGCCGGCAGCAACGCCGGTGACACCCAGCCGAAGGCAGCATCGACCTCAGGCAGGTCGCGCCGGGCCTCGTCGTCGCTGGCGGGGACCAGCACCCGCAGCGCCGGTAGATCGGCTGCCAGCCGGCGCGCCCAGCCGCGCTTCTGCTCATCCTGTGGCGGCATCATCATGAAGGTCGCCATGCCCGTCTCTCCCTCATGCGGCTCAGTGCGGGTACTCCTGGAACATCGTCAGGCCCATCGCCAGGTAGGGTGCGCGCTCATCTGGCCGGGTGCCGATGGCCATGCCCAGCCGCACGCCGTCGCCCCGCACCCGCGTGGCCACGTCGCGCATGCAGTCGTCGACGGTGCGCAGCCGGTACTGCGGGTTCATCTCCAGGCTGAAGGACAGATCGCTCGGGCCGAAGGCCAGGTAGTCGACGCCCGGCCGGGCCAGCTCGCGCGCCCGATCGATCGCCTCGACCGACTCGAGTTGCATCGCCAGCACGACGGTCTGGTTCCACCAGGCGGCATACTCGGTGCGGCTCAGGCCCCGGCCAACCCCGCGCCGCGCCGCGCCGCCCCAACTGCGGAGGCCGATCGGCGGGTAGTACGCGTAGGCGATCGCCTCCTCGACCGTCGCCGCATCTTCGACCTCCGGCACCAGGATGCCGGTCGCCCCCAGGTCCAGGTAGCGACCGATCAGGTACGTCTGGCGTGTGTGCGGAAGCCGGAACTGCACCGGCAGGTCGAGTGCCTCGGCCACCGCGCAGAAGGCCACCAATTGATCGTCGCTGAAGGCGGTGTGCTGGCCATCGATGTACAAGAGATCGAACTGTCCCTGCGCCAGCATGGCCTCCAGCGCTGGCTGGGTCGTCGTCACCGGTGGACGCAGCGCCGTCACTACTTCACCGGCCCGGATGCGCGGCTTCAACTGATCAGCAGCGGGCATAATCTCTCACTCCATACTTCACACGTTGCTCAGTGGGCGACGGCGCCATCGGCACGGAAAAAGCCGGTGATGCGGTGCGGCCGGTAGGGGTACTGGACCAGCTTCTCCTCACGCAGGTCGACGCCGATGCCGGGCCGATCGGGCACGATGACGTAGCCGCCGTCGCGCTGCAGCGGCTGGTCGACGATCTCGTTCAGCGCGTCGGAGCCGCTCTCCATCAGCGCGTAGTTAGGGATGGCCGCGTCGAGCTGGACGAAGGCGGCCAGGTTGACCGGACTGCCCATCAGGTGCGGGAAGATGCCGACGAAGGCGGCCTCGGCCAGCGCCGCGATCTTCTTGACCTGAGTGATGCCGCCGGCCAGCGACACGTCCGGCCGGATCATGCCGACCGCGCCGGTGTCCAGCAACTCCTTGAACTGGTAGAGGCTGTAGTTGCGCTCGCCGAAGGCGATCGGGATGTTGACGTGGCGGGCGACGTAACGCAGCGCCTCCAGGCTCTCCGGCGCAGTCGGGTCTTCGTAGTAGTGGATGTGGTACGGCGCGAGCCGATTGGCCAGCACGACCGCCTCGTCGGGACCGCAGTTGCGGTGGACCTCCAGCCCCAGGTCGATCTCGTCGCCGACGGCTTCGCGAATGACGCGGGTGATGGCGGCGGCATCGGCCAGGTACTTGGTCGGCGTCTGCTGCTCCCAGCCGGAGAAGAACGGCAGCGTCCGCAGCGAGGTGTAGCCGCGCGCGACCGCGTCGGCCGCCGAGCGAGCGCGGGCATCGAGCGTGTCGCCACCGACGTTGGCGAAGACGCGCACCTTGTCGCGCACCTTGCCGCCGAGCAACTGGTAGACCGGCAGCCCGGCCGCCTTGCCTTTGATATCCCACAGCGCGATGTCAATGGCGCTCAGCGCCGCGCTCAGCACGGCACCGAAGAAGTGCGTGTCGCGGGTGACGACCTGATAGTGATGCTCGATCCGGTCGGCATTCTTGCCGACGAAATATTCGGCCAGCTCGGTGATGGCCTCGTGGACGAGCTTGTGCTGCGGCCACAGCCCGGCCTCACCAGTGCCGACGATGCCGGCGTCGGTGTAGACGCGCACGAGCAGGCAGCGATCGACCAGAATAGGCGTGATGCGCTCGATCTTCACCGTATCCTCCCAGGAACGCGACCAGAGGGGCAGCGCGACAAGCATACACGAAGGGCTGGGGGCTGGGGGCTGGGGAATGCGGGTTCGTTCCCTGAGTGGAGCCGAAGGGAACGGGGCCTCGATGGCGCTCAGCCACCAGAAGTCCCTTACCCTCACCCATCGCAGTGAGTTGAGGTGACCTGCTCTGGCGCACTGCACTCATCATCCAATAACCAGCACCCAGCACCCAGCACCCAGCATCCGTAGTATGCTGGCGATCTGCGGGGAGCGTACCGATGGAACAAGACCATGCGGTAGCTCGCGCGAGCGCGGGGACGCTGCCGCTCGATCAGATCATCATCGGCGACTGCATCGACGTACTGGCCAGCCTGCCGGCACCGTCGGTCGATCTTGTCTTCGCCGACCCACCCTACAACCTGCAACTGCGCCAGCGCCTGTTGGCCGAGCGTGAGCCACCCGGCTGACGACTTGACTGTGCTATGCTCGGTCGCGCGATCCCACCGCCGCCGGCCGCCGATCATCATTGCCGCAGAGCTATGGGAGGTGAGCGCATGACCGACTACGAACCGGTCGATCTTAGCGTCTGGTGCAACGCCGGCGCGGCGCTGCTCGGCGCCGACACCCCGCTGGGCCTCCAGGTGTTCCACGGGCTGCCCTTCCAGATCGGGGCGAGCCGGCCGGCGCCGAGCAGCCCGTGCGTCATCCATTTTGGCAGCGCCGGTTGCCCGGACCCACTGCGGATCGCCATCGGCCGGCCAGCGCACCGCGTCATCGTCGCCCACCGCCTGCTGGAGTCGACGCTCTACGAGGGCGGGTCGCTGGGCGAGGTCGTGGCCGAGTACGTCTTTCACCTGGCCGGCGGCGAGCGCGTCGTCGCCCCGACCCGCGAGCGCTTCGAGATCCTGGCGCTGTCGGTTCCCTGGGGCGGTCATGCCTTCAACGCGGTGCCCGATCGCGCCAACGAACTCCAGCCGCGCTACGAGGGGCGCTGGGACGACTACGGCCGCCGCCAGACTGAGGTCAGCCAGGCCGTCCCCCACCGCTACGTCCTCTGGACCTGGACCAACCCGCGCCCGGCACAGGCGGTCGTCGACCTGGAGATCGTGCCGAAAGGGCCGAGCTTCCTGATCGCCGCCGTGACGCTCGGCCACCTCGACGAGCATCCGTTCAACCGCGCCGGTGCGCGACCGGTCAAGATCGTCTTGCCCGACGCCAGCGACGCCGCTCAGCCGTTTGACCTGACGGTCGAGGTCGATCGCGGTGCGGCCACATATCCTTACGCACTGCCACTGGCCGATGCCGACGCCTTTCTAGCCGATGGCCATGCTGGCTATGGCGAGGCGCAGAACTCGGCCGCCAGCCCGGCCTACGTCGAGATCGCCGGCACGCCGTCGGCGACGGTGACGGTCAAGCAAGGTGAGCAGGTGCTGGGCCAGGCCCGCTGGGGCGATCTGGAGGCGACGGGCGTCGCCACGCCCAGCCCCCGTCTGCGGCTGGAGGTCGTGGACCCCGGCCGCAATTGGGTCCACACGACGATCGTCGACGACGCCACCGGCCGGCCGGTACCCTGCCGGGTTCATTTCCGCTCACCGGAGGGCGTGCCCTACCAGCCCCACGGCCACCACGGCCATGTCAACTCCAACCTTGGCACCTGGCACGCCGACGTCGGCGGCGACGTGCGCCTCGGCCAGATGACCTACGCCTACACCGACGGCAACTGCCAGGGCTGGCTGCCGCGCGGCGAGGTCATCGTCGACGTGGCGCGCGGCTTTGAGTACACGCCACTGCGAACGCGTGTCACGATCGCGCCGGGTCAGCAGCGGCTGGAGTTGCACCTGAAGCGGTTCCGCGACATGGCCGCCGAGCGCTGGTTCAGCGGCGACACGCACGTGCATTTCCTGTCGACCCAGGGCAGCTTCTACGAGGCGCGCGGCGAAGATCTGGGCGTCGTCAACCTGCTGCTGTCGCAGTGGGGCAACCTGTTCACGAATACGGAGGAGTTCACCGGCCGGCCGGTCACCTCGCCCGACGGCGCGACCATCGTCTACGCCACGCAAGAGAACCGCCAGCACTTCCTCGGTCACCTGACCCTGCTCGGCGTCAAGGAGCCGATCATGCCCTGGTGCACCGACGGGCCGAGCGAGGCCGAGATGGGCGGCACGCTCGACGCGACCATGTCCGACTGGGCCGACCGCTGCCATGCCCAGGGCGGCACGGTCGTCATTCCGCACGTGCCGATGCCGAATGGCGAGCCGGCGGCGCTGATCGCCACCGGCCGCGCCGACGCCGTCGAGATGATCCGCGAGGGCAGCTTCAACTACCTGGAGTACTACCGCTACCTCAACGGAGGCTACCGGCTCCCGCTCGTCGGCGGCACCGACAAGATGAGCAGCGACGTGCCGGTGGGTCTCTATCGCACCTACGTCTACATCCCGCCCGACGAGCCGTTCGACTACGACTCGTGGTGCCGCAACTTGCGGCTGGGCCGGACCTTCCACAGCGGCGGGCCGCTGCTCGACTTCAGCGTCGAGGGCGCCCGCATCGGCGACACGGTGCCACTGCCGGCCGGCGGCGGCACGGTCGAGGTGATGGCGCGGGCGCAGTCGGTCATCCCAATCCACCGCCTGGAGATCGTCCAGCAGGGCCGCGTCGTCGCCAGCACTGAGGATGCGGCCGGCGCGCGCGAGCTGCGCTTGACGGCTCGCGTCGCCGTCGATGGCCACACCTGGCTGGCGGCGCGAGCGCGCGGGCCGGAAGTCGCCCAGGTGCATCACCACGACGGCTGGCAGCGCGGCGTCTTCGCCCACACGAGCCCGATCTACGTTGCCTGCGGCAGCGACTGGCAGATGCACAGCCCGGCAACGTCGCAGTACATGCTTACGCTCATCGAGGGCACGCTCACCTACATCCGCCAGCACAGCCCGCAGTACCGACCGGGCACGGTCACGCACCACCATGGTGAGTCCGACCATCAAGCGTATCTCGAGCGCCCGTTCCACCAGGCACGCGAGGCCATCCATCGCCGCTTGCACGATCTGGGGCTGCCGCACTGAGCCGACGCGACCAGCACCCTGGGCGGGATGCGCCCGTGCTATACTCCGTCGGTCGATGGGTGGCTCAGGGGGTGCGCGATGGTTTCGTCCGGTGGCTTCGGCGGTGGCCCGGCCCTGCCGATGGGCGACTCGAACCTGATGGTGAGCATCATCGTGCTGGTGCTCATCATCCTGGCCGTGCTGTTCCTGATCACGAACGTCTTTCAGTCGTAGGTGGCCACTCGTAGCCCAGCAGGCGTGGGGCCGGCAGCCGGCGCCGTGGCACTAGATCGACGATCACCTAGAGCGGCACGCTGGCCATCTCGTACTCGTCGTGCTTGATCATCCGGTCGAGGACAGCGGTTTCCGGCGAGGTGATCTCGACGAGCAGCGCCGGGCGCACGCCCTCGGCGGCGACGTCGAACGTGCTCCAGTTCTGGTGCTCGCACACACCCTGGATGACGGCCAGGTCCGGCCCGTGCGGGTCTAGGTCGGCCACGTCCCAGGCCACGCGCACGTCCTTCAGGACGACGGCGTCCGGACCATCGGCCAGGCGGGCGACAAAGATGTTGTACAGGTAGACGCACCAGCGCACGTGAGCCTCGGCGTGCGTCACCTCATCGCCCTCCTGGGGATGCCGCAGGTCCGTCAGGGTCAGCGGCCGTCCGCGCCCACGTCTCCGCGCCGTCCGGGCCGACCTGACGCACCGGCCGCCAGCCGTAGCGGTACGGGTCAGCCGGGTCGACGCCGGGCGAGACGATCGGGCTGATCACGAGTTCGATCGTGCCGAGAGCCATGGCGCTTCCCACTGAGTGATCTGTGTGATTCGTGGCGGCCGGACTGGACACATTCTACTATTCGCGCGCGTCAGCCCTCGACCGGCCCAAACCGGCGGCCGTCCTGGGTCACACTCAGACCGGTGGGTCGGACGATGCCGGCGGCGTGCCCCGCTGGCGGGCATCGATCAGGCGCAGGCCGTGCAGGGTCAGGTACGGCTCGTGGTGGTCGATCACGCTGGTCGCGGCGGCGATGACACCGGCCAGGCCGCCGGTGGCGATGACGACCGGACGCGTGCCCAACTCGGCGCTCATGCGGGCGATCATGCCCTCGACCAGACTGACGTAGCCCAGCACCGCACCCGACTGCATGTTGGTGACGGTGTTGGTGGCGATGGCGCGGTCCGGCGCCCGCAGCTCAATAGCGTAGAGCATCGCCGCCCGACTGGTCAGTGCCTCGAAGGCTAGGCCCAGGCCGGGCGCGATCGCACCCCCAAGGAAGTCGCCCTCGGCCGACACGACGTCGAACGTTGTCGCCGTGCCGAAGTCGACGACGATCGCGGTCCCGGGAAAGAGCGCGTGCGCTGCGACGACGTTCGCCAGCCGGTCCGGCCCGACCGAGCGCGGGTTGTCGACCAGCGCCCGCAGCCCCAGGTCCAGTTCGATGCTCACGACCAGCGGGCACAGGCCCAGGTGGCGCTCGCTCATGGCGTGGATACTTGCCGTCACCGTCGGCACCGAAGAGTCGATGATGGCCCGGTCGATCTGATCGGGCCGGAAGCCGCTCGTCTGGAGCAGCGGCGCCAGCAACGCCCACCACTCGTCCGGCAGGCGCAAGCGCTCCGTCGTGAGCCGCCACGATGTGACGAGTGAGTCGCCATCGAACAGGCCGACGACGGTGTTGGTGTTGCCGATGTCGATCGCCAGCAGCACAACACGCCTCCTTCACCGTCGCGCCCCACTCTACGAGGGCGGGCAGGCGGCGGCAAGAGGCAGGCGTGGTGGGCGAGCCGATCAGTCGCCGCCGGGCGCCACCACCGCGGCCACCTCGGCTGGTGCGGCCCCGATATCGGTACTGGCCAGCATGCGCCGTCCCCAGAGCAGGAACACGCCCGCGCCAACCAGCACACCGAACCAGAGCGTGCAGAACCGGATCAGCAGCGTCGCGGCGACCGCGACCGACTGGCTCATCGGCGCCTGGTCAATCAGCAGCAGCAGCAGGCCCGTGACGCTGGCGTCGGCTGCACCCAGGCCACCCGGCAGCATCGACACCGCGCCGATGAGGGTTGACATCGCCAGGATGAAGGTTGCCTGCAGCAGCAGCGTGGCACTGTGGTCGAAACCCAGCCCGACCAGCACGAAGTAGAAGGCCAGGCACTCGCAGGCCCAGGAGACCAGCCCGAGGCCGATTGCTACCGCCAGGCACCGCCAGCCGAGCAGCCGCTCGGCGCTATCGTAGAGCAGGTAGAGGTGGTGCGACACCCGCGCGACGAGCGGCATGCGCTCGCCCCAACTAAGGAGCCGGTGGACCAGTGCCCGGTTCTGGGCGATGACGATGATGACCAGCGACATGGTCACGAAGGCCACGAGCACCTGCCAGCCGAGCGTGTAGACGACCATGCCGACGGCGGCTAGACCGACCATCGCCAGGCCGTCAGTGAGGCGCTCGGCGGCGATGATCGGCGCCGTCACCGCCACTGGCGTGCCGCCAACTTGCTTGAGCATATAGGCCTTCAGCAGTTCGCCGACCTTGCCCGGCGTCATCGCCATCGTCATGCCGCTGAGGAAGATGACCAGGCTCTCGCGCACGCTGACGCCGGTGACGCTGACGACGCGCAGGTAGTACTGCCACTTCAGGAAGCGCAACGCGTAGTTGATGAGGGTCAGCCCCAGAATGAGCGGTAGCCACTCCCAGCGGAAGCTGGCCAGCGTCTGCGGCAGGGTTCGGATGTCGGCGAAGAGTGCTAGGCCGATGGTGACCAGCACCGCCAGCACCAGCCCCAGGATGAACTTGTTCTGATAGCGTTGCCAGGTTGCCACAAGCTATCCTTCGGGTGTGACGGTCACAGCCGGCTCGATGATTAGCGCCCGCTCATCGATGGCGTTCCCCCGCAGGTGAAACAGGCCGAAAGCCGGCTGGTCGAGATTGCGCAACGAGACGATCAGGGCGAGGGTGGATGGATAGTGCGCCTGGCGCAGGTCCTCGGCGGATGGCCAGGCCGGACTGGCCGGGTGCGAGTGAGCGATGGCGCCGAGTCGCCACCCGCGGCGCTCGATGTCGAGGAAGGCATCGAGTACGTCGAGCGGCTCCCCCTCATAGCGTACGCGCGGCAGGCTGGCGATGTTACGGACGGGATACCAGGCGACGGAGGTGTCGCCCTCGTCGGGCACCGCCAGCAGGCCACACCCCTCCTCCGGGTAGACGGCCCGCAAGTGATCGAGCATCGCCGCCAGGTGGTCGGCTCCCAGTCGCAGCCGCCCGAGCGGTGCGCGGTCGGTCACGCGCGCCTCCACTGGCGGCCGTCGTGCCGCCGCTGGCTGTCAGTATAGCAAACGGGGCGCTCGCCCCTCCGGCAGCCCACCAGCCCATTGGTCCCGATGCTGGCGCCGGTGCGTTTGTCAGCCCGCGCCGCCGGTGGCAGAATAGGCGCCACGTCACCGACGAGGACGCTGCCGTGGCAGCGAGGGAGGGCACCCATGGTCAACCAGGCGACCCGCACGATTGGGATCGGCTTCATTGGCGCCGGCGGCATCGCCCGCCAGCGACACTTGCCCGGCCTGCAGCGTGCCGGCGGTGTCGAGTTCGTCGCCGTCGCCAACCGGCGGCGCGAAACGGCCGAGGTGATCGCGCACGAGTACGGGTTCGAGATGGTGCTCAATGACTGGCGGGCGGTGCTGGACCGGCCCGATGTCGACGCCGTCTTTATCGCCGCGCCGCCGTACCTGCACGCCGAGGCGACCATCGCCGCGCTCGACGCCGGCAAGCATGTTTTCTGCCAGGCGCGCATGGCGCGCACGTACGCCGAAGCAAAGGCCATGTACGAGCGCTCGCAGCGGACCGACCGGGTGACGATGCTCTGCCCGCCGCCGCACGCGATGGCCGGCGACTACTTCGTCAAGCAGTTGATCGCCGACGGCTTCTTCGGTCAGGTCTACGACATCCACGTCCACATGCTGGCCGCGCCGTATGCCGACCCGGACGCCCCGTTGCACTGGCGGCAGGACAGCGCCATCTCCGGCTTCAACACTCTCATGCTCGGCATGTACTGCGAGGTGCTGCACCGCTGGTTCGGCTGGCAGCAGCGCGTGCAGGCCATCGTCAAGGCGCACATCCCGACGCGCCGCCGGCCGGACACCGGTGAGGTCGTGCCGGTTGAGATCGCCGACTCGTTGGCCATCGCCAGCGAGTTCGAGAACGGCGCGCTCGCCGCCTGGCACTGCTCGGGCGTGACGCGCCACGGCGCGCCGAACATGATCGAGATCTATGGCAGCGCCGGCTCGCTGCGCTACAACATCGACACCGACGAGATCCTGGCCGCCCGCGCCGGGGACGCCGGCCTGACGCCGCTGGCCATCCCGGCCGACAAGTGGCGCGAGTGGCTGGCCGAGGCCGAGTTCCTCAACGCGATCCGCACCGGCAATCGGGACGTATCGCCCAGCTTCACTGAAGGCATCAAGTATATCGAGTTCACCGAGGCCGTCTACCGCTCGTCCCGCGAGGGACGGGCGATCGATCTCCCCTTCGATCCCGGCCTGGTGTCGTAGGCGGGCGCGGGACTGGGCGGCGCGGCCGCTCAGTCGGCCAGGGCAACGACGGCGGCGAGCGGCGCGGCGGCCGGCTCGTCGCCGCGTCCCAGGCGGGCGTTCAGGAAGCGCAGCGCCATGCGAGCGCAGCCCTCATCGCAGGCCGCGAACTCACTGATCTGACCATCGTCGAGGCGCAGCCACCAGCGGGGCAGGCGCGGCTCGCTCCAGTTGGCGCGCGGGCACAGCGGGTTGTGACAGCCGGCGATGATGGGCACCTGGCGTAGCATGTCCACCGCGACCTCCTCGGGCATCGATCGGTTGGG
>JADLAZ010000265.1 GCA_020849725.1 Chloroflexota bacterium | reverse complement strand
GAAGACGTCGGGATGGCGGCTCAGGTAGTCGTAGCGCGCGATCATGGCGTCCTCCGCTGGCTCCACCCGCGCCGCCGCCCGGCGCGTGGCCGGCAGCTTACCATAGGCTTATTCTGAGCGAACTCTAATGAGCAGGTAGCGCTCGGCCAGACCTTCCTGTCGGAACCCATTCTTGATCAGCACGCGCTGTGAGGCATGGTTGTAGAGCAACGTCGCGGCCTGGATGCGATGCAACCGGAGCGAGGCGAAGCCGTCACCGATCGCCAGTCCGACGGCCTCGGTCATCAATCCCTGACCGTTGTGGTCCTGGGCTAACCAGTAGCCCAGGTAGGCATTCTGGAAGACCCCGCGCACGACGTTAGACAGCCGCAGCCGGCCGATTAGTTCGCCCGACTCCTGCAGGACGATGCCATAGGTATAGGCGCGGTCGTGGCTCTCGTCGGCCAGTCCGGCCCGAATCATGTCCTGCTGGTAGGCGAGCGTGTAGAAGCCGGCTGGGCGCGCGGGGTCCCACGGCTGCAGGAAGCGAGCGTTGCCGCGATACAGCGCCAGCATCACCGGAGCATCACTCGATTGCAGCGGTCGCAGAGCGACCCGATTGCCGCGGACGATTCGCATGGCTTCTACCGCGCCCCTGTGACACCGAGTCCTGGCGAAAACAGTATGTTATGCCGTTAGATTGCACGGGCGCCGGTGTGGCGAGTGGCCGCTCCGGGTGCGCTGGTGGCAATCAGCGCGACCGTCCGCTACCATTGCCCGGATGTGTGGCCCGTTGCGTGTCACCGCTCCGAACCCTGCGCGAAGGAGCGTATCATGACCCGACCCGGCCTTCCATCGCGGCTGGCCATTTATCTGGCCATTCTGGTCAGCGCCATGATGGTGCTGCCAGCGCCGCGTGTCGTCGCCTCCACGCCGATCCCAGGCGTGACGGGCACGGTCGCTCCGCCAACTGTGACAGCACCAGCACCGCCAGCCACCGCGCCCGTGGCCACAGAACCAGCGCCATCCGCGACCGTACCGCCGGCGACGCCAGCGGACTCGCCGGTTCCACCGTCGCCCATGCCGACGGCGGCGCCGGCCGTCACGACGCTCCCGCCGACCGCCACGGCACTGCCGGACACGCCGACACCCGTGCCGCCGACCGAGATACCAGCGGCGGCCTCGCTCACGCCAGCGCCGCCGACGGTAACGCTGCGCGAGGGTGGTCGGGTCCACGTCGCCCCGGAGCAGGTCTCGCCAGGGGAGACGCTGGACGTCGCTGCGGCGGATTTCGGCGAGCGCGAGCGGCTGTCGGTCTGGCTGACCGATGGCGACGGGTCCGTTATCGGCTCGGCAGAGCGGACGACGACGCGCGACGGCCAGGCCTACTTCTCGGTGCCTCTACCCGCTGACGCCGCTCCCGGTCGCTGGTCCATCAGCGTGCAGGGTCAGTTGTCGCGGCGGCGCGCGGTCGCTGCCTTCGTCGTGCTGGGAGGGGTGGACGACGCCGGCAGCGAGCCGGATGCGTCCGCGACCGGGGACGTGACCAGGGGCGATGGGTCGACGACGCCCACCACCGCCACGCTGACACCGTCGCCAACAGCCACCGCGACGATGACGCCGACAGCGACAGTGACCCGGACGCCTCCACCCGACAATCGCGATATCGCCGCGTTCCTGCCACCCGGACCGCCGGGCGGCTCGCTGAGTCCGCGGCTGGCGCGCACCTATTTCGGCAATGCTGCCCGCATCAGCGGGGTTCCGGTGGAGGTCCTGCTGGCTGTCGCGGCGGTCGAGAGTGGCTTCCGGCCGAACGCCGTCGGCCCCTACCTGCCTCAGTTTGCCGGCACGATCGACGAGCACGCACTGGGGATGATGCAATTTCTGCCCAGCACCTACCAGGCCTACGTGCGCCGCGTTGACCGCCTGACCGGCAAGAACCTCGGCCTCCGCGGCATCTGGGACCCGGAGAGCGCCGTCTACGCCGCCGCGCTCTACCTGAGCGACAGCGGCGCGCCCGGTGACATGCGCCGCGCCCTCTACCGCTACAACAACGCCGAGTGGTACGTGCGCCTGGTCCTCGCCTGGGCCGACTACTATGCTAGAGGCGGCACGATCGGCGGCGCACCGGTCATCGATCTATCGCGCCTGCCCGACATCCCATCGCCGGCCACACCTGTGGTGGGCGACGGCCGGCCCGCGGTCCGGGCGGCCGGACCTCCGAGCCTGGCCGACGCGCACGCGCCGCGTCTCTCGGCGCTGCCGGAGGGGTTGCTCGAGTTGCTTGGCCAGATCCACGACCGTCTAGGCTGGCCAAAGATCCAGCTGCCGGTACGCCCACTGCCGATCTGATGCGCGGCCGGCAGCGCAGTCAGTCTTCGCCCGTGTACAGCCGCCCCTCACGGATCTCGCGGGCCATGCGTCGATGATAGGCAACGGCCTGGTCGCGATCCGGCACGTAGACGTCCTTCGCCAGTGCTCCACGGGGCGAGAAGACCGTTGTTCGGAACCGGCCCTTCGTTTCGGCGACGGTCTTGGCCAGCTGCGGGTGCAGTTGGCCGGGCGCCTCCAGCACATCGACGGTGCGGACGCGCCAGCGGCGACCGGCCGGATCCTCGACCCTCTGCTCCCACAGCGGCCAATCCGGCGGCGGCTCGTAGATTGACTCCCCACCGTGACCGTTGCCGGCGGCGCCCGTCGCCATGTCGTCTCCCACCCGGCGTTTCCACTGCGGCGCGGCCGCCGCGCTAGTCGAGGATAGCGATGGCTCGCGTGGGACCGCCGTCGCTGCCAGGCAGCTTCAGCGGTGCGGCGACGAACAACGTCGTCGGGTCGGGGATGGCCGACAGGTTGACCAGATACTCGATCAGGATCACGCCGCGCGCCAGGAGCAACGCATGCGTCGGGAATTCCGCCAGCGCTGGCTGCCGGCTGACGAGTTCCCTGATCACATAGTCCTGCGGAAAATCGAACCCAACGGCGCGTGGCCGACGCTCGGCCAACCAGGCGGCGGCCTCGGCGGTCAGATACGGCGCTTGCAGCCAGAAGTCGCGCGTCATCGCGTCCATGCGCGCATCCCAGGCCGAGCGCAAAAGGATGAGGTCGCCCGGCTCGATGGCGCCGGCAGCGGCCAGCGCCTCCGGTCCAATGGCCTGATTCGGCGCCGGTCGGCCAAGGTCCAGCACCTTCGCCCGCCCGCAGACGGTGGCGAGTGGCACGTCCTCGATTGTCGGGCCACCGGGAACGCAATGGCGTGGCGCGTCGACGTGCGTGAACCCATGCACGCCTAACGTCAGCCGGCTCACCTGGAAAATGTCGCCGCGCGCGTGCGCCTGCGGCTGCTCCAGCGCCATCGCGAAGCGCCAGTGCGGTGCGATCGGCATCGTCAGGTCCACGATCTCCATCGCTGCCTCCCTCGCGCGCCAGAATACGCCCCGTCGCCGCATGCTATACTCGCCGCCGCGGCGCCACCGGCAGGTGGCGGGCACACGGGCCACGGCACGCCGGCGCTGCGCTCATCATCGCATGAAAGGAGCCGTGAGATGGAGGGTTCGGGCGATCATCGCGCGCGCTACGCCATCGGCCACGCCGGGCGCGTGATCGTCGCTCGCCTGCTGCCGGGCACCGATCTGGTGGCGACCATCCGAGCCATCTGCACGGACCACGACATCCGTGCCGGCGTCGTGCTGGGCTCGCTGGGCACGCTGCAGTGCGCCCGCCTGCTGACGGTCGCCCGGGTGCCGTCGCACAAGTCCGGTGTCGGCTACAGCGATCCCCTGCTGCTCGACGGGCCGATCGAGTTCATCAACGGGCAGGGAATCATCTCCGAACTCGAAGACGGTACGATCTTCGTCCATTTCCACGGCACAATCACCGATACCGAGATGCGACTCTACGCCGGCCACTTCGACCCGGTCGGCAATCCCGTACTCAGCACGATGGACGTCACCATCATCGAGACGCTCGGCGTCCAGGTGCGGCGCGAGCTGGACCCGGAGACCGAGCTGGTGCTGAATTACCCGCGACCGGCCGGTCAGCGCGGTTGAGCGCCCACCGGCCGGCGTGCGATGAGGCGGCGACCGCGGCTACTGCAGCGGCGAGCGGTCCAGGCCGCGCAGCATGTGATAACTGCCATTCGACATGAAGCCGTGAGTCGCGGCTAAGTCGCGCAACCGCGCCTCATCAGGCGTGCCGGCGCTGGCCTCGACCAGGCGGCTGGTGATGTCCTTGACCCGCTGTTGGCAGGCGGCCCACTCTGGTGAGGCCAGCACGGCCTTCCAGGTCCGGTCGCGCTCGGCCTCGTCTTTCCAGGCGACGATCCAGGCGACGGTGAACGGGTCTTCCGGGACCGGGAACACCGCCCGTGATGGCCGTGACGACTCGACCACCCAGAAGCCGATGACGCGGAACCCGAACTGCCCCTGCAGCACCGGCAACGCCGCCGTGTTGGCCCAGTCCTCGTAGCCGCTGCGAAAGGCGGGGTCCACCCAGTAGGTGCGAAGCTCGTAGATCACCTCGGCCTATCCTCCTCGTGCGCTGCGCGCTGCCCCGCCCGGCCCGCCGATCGATCACGGCCATCGGGCGGCGCTGCCGATTATAGCCGAGCCGGCGATCAGAACTCGCGGGCGACCAGCCGCGCGATGAGGTGCTCCAGGTGGGTCACGGGCGCAATGTCGCCACCGACCTCGGCCAGCGCGGCGAGCGCCTCGGTGTGCCACTGCTCGACGACGGCCTGGCTGGCAGCGCGGGCCTCCGCCCGGTCGAGCGCCGCGAGTACCGCCCCGACGGCCGCGTCGTCGGGTTCAGGCTGAGTGTAGGCTCGGCGGATCGTTGACTGGTCATCGTCGGAGGCGACGACCATGCCGAGCAGCACCGGCAGGCTCATCTTCCTGGCCCGCAGGTCGGCGGCCGGCGGCTTGCCGGTGATTGCCTCATCACCCCAGATGCCCAGGATGTCGTCGCGCACCTGGAAGCCCAGTCCGATGGCCCGCCCGCAGCGCGCCAACGCCGCCGCCTGCGCACCGGTCGCGCCGCCGATGCGCCCGCCGGCCTCCAGGCAGTAGGCGATCAGGCTGGCCGACTTGCCGTCGATGATGCGCTCGTATACTTCCGGTGTGACCGACCAGTCGGCTTCGTAGCGCAAGTCCAGGTACTGCCCTTCGAGGATGCGCAGCAGCGTGCGCTCGGCGTCTGTCGCCAGCGCTAGCGTCAGTTCGGCGGCCACGCCGCGGTCGGGCAGCCGCGCCAGCGCCAGCCGCGCCAGCGCGTACAGGCCGTCACCGACATTGATCGCCTGACCGATACCCCACAGCCGCCACACCGTCGGTCGGTGACGCCGCAGTGGGCTGCGGTCCTGGATGTCGTCGTGGACGAGCGTGAAGTTGTGCAGCAACTCGACGGCGGCGGCCAGTGGCAGCGCCTTCACCGGGTCGCCGCCGGCCGACGCGCACGCCAGGAGGCAGAGTTGGCCGCGCAGCTTCTTGCCACCGTCGCCGGGCGCAGATTGGAACGTCTCGTCGACCCAGCCGAGGTGGTACTGCATCATGCCATAGAGCGGATCGGTCAGCGTGGCGGACCCGGTCGCGTCGGACCGTCGCCCAGCCAGCCAGTGCTGCCAGTCGTGCAGGGTGGCGCGCATCTCCGCCTCGATGGCCGCAATGGCCTCACCTTCCACCAGCACGGTCATTCGTCCGCCTTTTCGCTGTGCCGTGTGGAGCGGGTCACGCCCGTTGCCCGGTCGCATTGCCTGCGGAATACTACCATGATTGCTCGGCCCTCTCCGCCGGTGGGGCGATGCGTTGGTCGGGCAGGCCCGTCAGCGAGTGCCGCGATGACAGCGCCACCAGTCCCCAACTCAATGCTCGACCGGTCGCTCGACGACGTGGTGGCGTTGTGTTCGGCGCTGGGCGCGCCGGCCTATCGCGCCCGCCAGGTCTGGCGCTGGGTCTATCAGGGCCTCGCCGCGACTTACGATGAGATGAGTGATTTGCCACGGGCGCTGCGACACGCCCTGGCGGATGCCGTGCCGCTGTCGCCCGTGACCGTTACCAGCCAGGTGCTAGCCGACGATGAGGCGACCAAGCTGCTCCTGCGCACACCTGATGAGCGGCTGGTGGAGTCGGTCGTCATGCGCTATCCGACGCGCACCACCGCCTGCCTCAGCAGCCAGCTCGGGTGCGCCGTCGGGTGCGTCTTCTGTCAGACCGGTCTGACTGGCTTCGACCGCAGCCTTACCCTTGGCGAGATGGTCGGCCAGTTGCTGGCGCTGGCCCGCCTGGCGCGAGACGAGAGCCGGTCGATCACGAATGTTGTGCTCATGGGCATGGGTGAGCCGCTGCTCAACTACCCGACGCTGGTCGCTTTTCTGGATCGGGTGACCGACGCCGGCGCGGTGGGGCTGGGCGCGCGCCACATCACCGTGTCCACCGCTGGCGTCGCACCGCGCATCCGCGACCTGGCGCAGCTGCCGCAGCAGGTGAACCTGGCCGTCTCGCTCCACGCGGCTGACGACGTGCTACGCAGCCAGTTGGTGCCTCTCAACCGGCGCTATCCATTGGCCGAGGTGCTGGACGCCTGCCGCGACTACCTGGCACTGACGCGCCGCCGCATCTCATTCGAGTACACGCTGATCCAGGGCGTCAACGACCACGCCGAGCAGGCCCGACAGCTCGCTGTCTTGCTGCGTGGCTTGCTCTGCCACGTCAATCTCATACCCCTCAACCCGATTGACGCGCAGATGCGGGAGCCAGACCCAGCGACGATCGCGGCGTTTGCCGCCGCATTGCGCGCCCACCATGTGCCGGTGACGGTGCGCTACTCGCGGGGCCGCCGCATCGCCGCCGCCTGCGGCCAGTTGCGCGCGCGGCACGAGGCCGGCGCAGACGTGCGGCTGGCGGTCGCTCGTCGCGCGTTATCGGTCCAGCCGGTGACCACGGTCACGTAAGTGGGCTTCGGTGACGGCGGCGCTGGTTCAGACTGCCGCGCCCAGGGCGCGCACCGCCTGCGCCATGCGGTCGAGCGCCTGACCCAGCACCGTCGAAGAGGTCGCGAAGTTGAGCCGAACGCAGGTGGCGCCATTGGTGCCGAAGGCAGCGCCGTCACCGAGGGCGACGCCCGCCTGGTCGAGGAAGTACTGCATGGGGGAGCCGGGCAGTCCCAGATCGCGGCAGTCCAACCAGGCCAGATAGGTGCCTTCGGGCTGGCGGTAGGCGACGGCCGGCATATCGGACTGAAGGAAGGCGGTCAGGCGCGCGCGGTTGGCGGTGAGCTGAGCCAGCACCGCGTCCAGCCAGGGCTGACCGAGCTGCCAGGCCGCGATGGTGGCCTCGATGCCGATCGTGCTGACCTGCCCCAGCACGCGCTCGGGCAGCAGGCGGTGGAAGCGCTCCTTCAACTCGGCCGAGCCAAAGTGCATCAGCGCGCAGCGCAGGCCGGCGATATTGAACCCCTTGGTCGCGGACGTGATGGTGATCGTGCGCGCCGCGATCTCCGGGCTGAGCGTGGCCATCGGGATGTGCTGGTGGCCGGGATAGATCAGGTCCTGATGGATCTCGTCAACCAGGATGACCAGATCGCGCTCGACCGCCAGATTCCCGAGTGCGAGCAACTCGTCGCGCTCAAAGACGCGCCCGGTCGGATTGTGAGGGTTGCAGACCATCAGCACGCGCGTGCCAGAGTCGACGACCCGACGCAGCCCGTCCACGTCCAGGACCAGCCGTGTCCCGTCATCTCGCAGCGGATTGTCCACCAGGCGACGGCCCGTCTCACTGATAGCCATCAAGAATGGCGGGTAGATCGGTGTTTGGAGGACCGCGCCTTCACCGGGCGCGCTGAAGACCAGGAGCGTAGCGTACATGGCCTGGATCAGCTCGGTCGTGGGCAGCACCAGCTCCGGGTCGACCTCCCAGCCGTAGCAGGAGCGCATGCGCTCGGCAT
>JADLAZ010000264.1 GCA_020849725.1 Chloroflexota bacterium | reverse complement strand
GCGTGCTGGTTGGCGTCCATGTCGCGGTCGGCACCTCAGTCGGCGGCTGGGGTGGCGTGTCCGTTGGCGTGAGGGTCGGGGTGTCGGTCGGGGTGACGGTTGGCGTCCATGTCGCGGTCGGCACCTCGGTCGGCGTCTGAGTTGGGGTGTCCGTTGGCGTGACGGTCGGCACCTCGGTCGGGGTGACGGTCGGCGTCCATGTGGCGGTCGGCACCTCAGTCGGCGTCTGTGTTGGCGTGTCCGTCGGCGTGCTGGTTGGCGTCCATGTCGCGGTCGGCACCTCGGTCGGGGTCTGCGTTGGCGTGTCGGTCGGAACTGGGGTCCTGGTGGCCGTGGCCAGCGGTGTGGGAGTGCTAGTGGGGACGCTCGTGGGCGTGCTGGTTGCCGAAGGTGTTGGGCTGGGGGTGATAGTGACCGTTGGGATGGGAGTGGCAGTCGCGGTTCTCGTCGGCGTCAACGTGGCCATGCTGGTCGCGGTCGGCGTCAGTGTCGCACCGCCAGGCAGCAGGACTGCACCGGTTTCATCGACGGGCTGAGCGCCCGGCAATGTGCCAGTCAGACCGCTGGTGATGACACTGTCGGCCCGGTCGCCGCAGACGCCGCCGATCGAGCGCAGGACGCCATCGACGACCTTGCCGGCAATAGCAGCGTTAGCGGTAATGACGCCAGAGGTGGCGGTCACGTCAGTGATGACGACGACATCCTGGTAGGCGCCGGCACTGTCGAGAGGCAGGTTGAAGATGTACAGGTCGCCACTCACGTCATAGGTGGCAAAGTCGCTGGGCAAGACGGCCGGCAACGCGCTGCCGCTCCCGGCATTGCGCGCCAGCGCGCCGCTGGCGGCGCGCACGCGATTCACGGTCTGGTAGGCGCGCTGGTAGCGTATCCGCAACACCAGGCCGGGATGCAGCCCGGCGTCAAGCGCGCCGACGTACAGCGCGGTCGAGACCGTCTCATTGCGCTGGACCTGGACGAACGGAATGCCGATGAACAACCATAGCCGGCTGCCGGCCCAGGCGCCCGATACAGTGCCGACCAGCGCGCTGGGCGGGTAGAACTGCACCGGTGCGCCTACCTGGTCGAGCGCGACGATCGTTGCCGTCACGCCGCCCGTGGTACATCCACGCGGCCGCGCCACGAGGCCGAAGAGGACGCCGCTGGTGGTCGCCCCCCCGGTGACGAGCACCGTCATGCAGCGCGGCGTCGTGTGCAGGTAATCGGGCGTCGCGCCCAGACACACGGCTGCCGGGCCGGGCGGTAGGTCGATCAGGGTGATGGCGCCATTGGCGCCACTGACGGTCTGTGCCTCGCCGATCCCAGGCTGGCGGTTGCCGTCCGAATCGTGAAAGACCGTGATGCCAACGAGACCGCCCTCGGACGGCTCGGCCAGCCCGGAGCGGTTGGTATCAAGGACGATACGGCCGGTAGCGCTCCCCGTCACGGACGCGGCGGCTAGCAGGCTGGCGTTCAGGCTGACCAGCGCCGCTGGCGTGTCGGTGCCGGGCGGGATGGTGGCCGCCAGCAGCAGGGAAACGAGCAGCGCCAGGAGTCCACGACGCATTGCGGACAGCTTCCATGCTGAGCGGCGCCACCATCGCCGGCTTACTGACAATGAGACGAATGCGTGCAGTCGCTTCTCAGCATACAGTCAGTGTTGCATGGGAGTCAAGCCCATGGCGACGTCACGGCAGGGCAATCGCATCTCATTATGGTTAGCAATGGCTTGTCTCGGGTGCGCGCGAGGCCCATACTCAGGGGCCGCCCGTGCCGCGCTCTCTCCAGGAGGTTGCCGTGTCGTCCGCGTCCCTGACCACCATTCACCAGCACTTCGCCGGCCTCGGCGACCCGCGCGTCGAGCGCACCAAGCACCATCAGGTGCTCGATAGCATCACGATCGCCTGTCCCTGCGCCGTCCTGCCCACCGCCCGCATCGCGCCAGGCGGTCCGTGACCCGGTGCCGCCGGTTCTCCTCCACTGACACGGATGGGCGCTGGTGAGGGGCCAGTGGCCGGCCGTCCTGACCCAGAGATGGGCGCTACGCCGGCGGGACACCGGCGTCGGCCAGCGCGCGCGTGAGCGCGGCGTGGGCCAGTCGCAGCGCGGCCACGGGGTCGTAATCGGGCCGGCGCTGGACGTGGACACTCATCTCCGGCACGAGCCAGCCCGTGTAGCCCAGCGCCCGCATCGCCTGGAACTGGCCGACGAAGTCCGACTGTGCCGACGCCTCGCCCGGGATCAGGTACTCCTGGTCGGGCGCCCGCCCAATCGACGCCTTGACCTCGGCATGGGCCGCCAGCGGTACGAGTGGCAGGAGCGCCTGCGTCAGCGACAGCCCCTGCACTTCGAAATGGCTCATATCGAAGCAGAGGCGGAAGGCCGGTGAGTCGATCTGCTCGATCAGGTCGATCAGCTGGTGCGGCCGGCTGACGCAGCCGAGTGCGTGCGCCTTGATCGCCAGCGTCACCCCCCGCCCCTGAGCGTACGCGGCCAGCCCGCCGAGCCGGTCGATCAGGCGCCCGCGCGCCGCCGGCCAGTCGCTGACCGCGCCGCCCGAGAAGCAGGCCAGCGGCGGCGGTGCGCCATCCTCCGCCAGATCGACGGCCAGATCGATCGCCGCCCGATGATTCGCCAGCACCGGCTCGGTCGCGCTCGTGTCGGGGTCAGTCAGCGTCTGGAACAGGGCGATGCCGCTCACCACCAGGCCGTGCCGGCGCAGCGTGATGCGCGCGTCGCGGCGCGCTGCACCATCGAAGCCGCCGATGGCGGTGACGTAGCCCGGCAGCACGGTCACCTCCAGCGCCCGGTAGCCGATCTCGGCGATGACGGCCGCCGCCGCCGCCAGCGGCAGCGCCGGCAGCCCGTAGTTGCTCCCCGACAGGCGCATCGTTCGTCTCCTCCCCTAGTCCCACGTGGCCGGCTTGAGCGTCCAGGTCTGCAGTTGGAGATGGCGTGCGGCCGCCTCCAGCGACAGCCCGGGGCGCGCCAGCGGATCCTCGGCACAGCGCCGCAGCCGCTCGGCCAGCGCCGGCGCCTCGGCCGGGTAGCGCGGCCAGACGTCGAGCGGGACCGCCGCCGGCGGCGCGCCATCGGCGGCGGCGAGGTAGGCCTGGGCCAGCGCGCCGTAGAGCGTGCCCAGCCCAACCATCCGGCCGGCGATCGGCAGCGCCGCCGGCAGGTGGCCGTCAGCGGCAACGGCAGCCAGCAGGTCACCCGCCAGCCCCATCACCTGCGCCGGTGTCAGGTGCGGCGCCTCCGGCGCCAGTGGCGGTGGCGTCCGCGGGCCGAGCGCCGCCCGGCGCGGTTCGGCAGACGGCAGCGGGCCACCGGCGGCCTGCGCGACCAGCGCCCCGGCGAAGCCTAGAATGCTCTCGGCCGCGCTGGCGGTCGGACCGATCGGGATCTGACGCTCGGCCAGCGCCCGGCCGGCCAGCGCGGTCAATTCCGCCCGCGCAATCGTTGCCGCCGGCCGCCCATAGCGCGCCCGCAGCGCGGCCACCGTCGTCGGCTCCAGGCCGGGCGTGTCGCGCAGGCAGCGCAGCAGGGCGCGCGCATTGTCTAGGGCGCGGGCGATCTCGGCGCGCGAGCGGCGGACCACGACGCCGGCCGGCACGGCCGCGCGGCCGTGGTTGCGGCCATTGCCATACTGCCAGCGCTCCACTGGCCCGGTGTAGCACAGCCGCGCCGGATGGCAGACGAAGACGACCAGCAGCGGCAGCCCGGCCGCCAGGCCGCGCGCCACGTGCGCCCGCAGTCGGGCAAGCAAGCCGGCGAAAGCAGTATCGTCGGGCAGCACGTCGTCGAAGACGGCTGGGAAGAAGCCGAGGAAGTCGGGCACGGGCGCATCGAATGGCACGTTGAGCGCGCCGGCGAACCAGCTCACCGAGTGCCGCGGTGGCGCCGCCGGGAAGCCGAACAGATAGGGCAGACCGAGCTGCGCGGCCACCGCGAAGAGCTGCGGTGCGCCGAAGCCGCGGTGCTCGCTGGCGCACACCGGCGCCGTCCCGAAGACATCGGCCAGCGTCGCCAGCGCGGCGCGCTCGACCGCCAGCAGCACCGCCACGCCCTCGTCCCAGCCCAGGCCCTCCACCAGCTCGGGGGCGATCGGGTGGATGTCGCGCCCGTGCAGCCCGATCTCGTGGCGGCGCACGGCAGCAATGACGTCGCGACGGCCCTGCTCGGCCAGGATCTCGGCGCGCCGGGCCTGGAAGACGAACAGGCCGGGCAGACCCTCCTCCGTCAGCAGATCGGCCAGCCAGCGCGGGCTGGCCAAGACCGCCTCGTCGTCCTCGTGGTACGTGTCCTGGTCGCCCAGCACGATCAGCAGGTCCACCCGTCCCTCCCCAGCCCGGCCGGCTACACGGCGCGCCGCCGCCGTGGGTTGGCGATCTCATCCAGACCGGCGGCCAGCAGGAACAGGCCGACGAAGAGCAGCACCACGACCACGATCGGGGGCAGCCACCACCACCACATGCCGCGCAGACAAACTATCAGTCGCTGGCCACCGGTCCACCACGCACGAGCATGACGCGCACCCGCGACGTCAAGCAGCGGAAGACCGTAGTCAGTGTAGCCTGCGCAACCCCTATAATGGACAGACGCGGACAGAACGCCGAGCAACACCGGCCGTGGCTGAGAGCGGGCTGATAATCCGAAGGAGGCGAGTCGCAAGATGGATGACACGCGCACGTTGATCGAGTTGGAGCAGCTCGTGCAGGAGACGTACCAACTCTGGGACGAAGACTGGGTCGGCTTCTCCTGGCGCAACTACACCTACGACCACATCCAGCGCGTGCGACGCCTGTCGCGCACGCTGGCCGGACGCGAGCAGGCCGATGCGCGCGCGCTCGAGTTCGCCACGCTGCTGCACGATGTGACCAAGTCGTTTGACGGCGAGATCATGACGCGCGACGGCCAGCGCGTCCTCGACGCCAACGGCTTCTGGCTCAACGAGCATCTGCCGCCAGCGCGCCACAACCTGGTGACTGACCTGTACGACGCGATGGCCCTGCGCGGCACCGTCCACCACGACTCGGGGGCGCGCATCGCCGCGCACCTGCTGGCCGAGCGCGGCTACCCGGCCGTCTTCAGCGCCCACGTCGCCGAGATTATCCGCTCCCATCTGAAAGTCTCGGAGCACTCCTCGGTCGAGGGCGGCATCATCTATGATGCTGACACGATCGACTCGAACATTGGCCTGCCGGCGCTCTACCGCAACATCATGATCGTGCTGCGTGGGCGCGACAAGCAGGCGCAGGCGGCCGGACAGCCGAACGCGACGGCCGAGCTGGAGGCCGACCCGGAGGCCTTCTTCCGCCCCTGGATCCTGGAGCGGCTGCCGACCTGGGTCAACAGCAAGCACCGCGACTTCGTGGTCAAGATGACGACCGACAGCGGCAAGGAACTGGCCGACGCGCGCATCGCTCGGCTCGGTGTGCTGGTGGAGCAACTGGCGCACGAGCTGGGCGATTTCGACACCAACCTGCAGCACGGGCGGCTAAGCGTCCTCTGGTACTTCGCGCAGAATCGGAAGGGCGGCATACTCTCACGTCAACTGCCATTCCTGGAGCAAGAGTGGCTGCCGACCAACGGCGCCAGCGGTGACGCCATGGCGTTCGTGCGCGCGCTGCGCGACGAGACGGCCGGCCACCAGTAGGCCGCACGCCAGCAGACCGACACGAATCCCCGTCTGCAGCGTTCTTGATAAGCGTCTGACGGCCCGTGCCCAGCTGCGGGCACGGCGCCGATCGCTCAGGCACGAGGAGGATGGTCCATGCGACGCCCCGGCATGGCTCTATCGATTGGTCTGATCATGGCGCTGGTCGGTCTCGCGAATGTCGCGGCGGTGGGTGAGCGCGCCACCGGCACACTCGTCAACGGCGCCGGCGCCGAGGTCGGCACAGTCACGCTGGAGCAGTTGGCCGATGGGGTGGCCATCACCGGCTCGGCCCGCGGCCTGACGCCAGGCCAGCATGGCATCCACGTCCATGCCGTCGGCACATGCACCGGGCCGGACTTCGCCTCGGCCGGTGGCCACTTCAACCCGGCCACCAAGAAGCACGGGCTGAAGAATCCGGAGGGACCACATGCCGGAGACGTGCCCAACCTGACGGTGGCCGCGGACGGCACGACTACCTTCCGCGCCACGGCCGGCGCACTGACGCTGGCGCCGGGGCCGGCCAGCATCTTCGACGCCGACGGTGCGGCAGTCGTCATCCACGCCGGTCCCGACGACGACGTGACCGACCCGGCCGGCAACAGCGGCGGGCGCATCGCCTGCGCCGTGCTGAAACTGACCCAGGCGACCCCAGCCATGCCGCGCACCGGCGCCGGTGGCGCGCTGGCCGCTGATGGCTTCCTGGCGGCGAGCGCGGTGCTGCTGGCGATCGGGGCGGCGCTCGTGCTGGCACGGCGGCGCGCGGCGTAAGCGACTGCCGGGCGGGCGACCGATGGCGCCCGCCCGGCAAGTCCGGCTATTGCCGGCTGGCCTCGCGACGAGTCAGCGCCTGCACCTTCAGCGGCAGGCCGTACAGGTTGATAAAGCCCTCGGCGTCCTTCTGGTTGTAGACGGCGTCCTGGCCGAAGGTGGCGAAATCCTCGCGGTAGAGGCTGTGCGGCGAGCGCCGGCCAGCCACCTGGACGCTGCCCTTGTACAGTTTGAGGCGCACGTCGCCGGTCACCGGCCGCTGCGTCTCGTTTACGAACGCGTCGAGCGCCTCACGCAGCGGCGTGAACCACTGCCCGTAGTAGACCAGCTCGGCGTAGCGGTGGGCCAGCACCTGCTTGTAGTGCAGCGTCTCGCGATCGAGCGTCAGGCTTTCCAGCTCGCGGTGGGCGGCGTAGATGAGCGTGCCGCCGGGCGTCTCGTAGACGCCGCGCGACTTCATGCCGACCAGCCGGTTTTCGACCAGATCGACGCGGCCGACGCCGTGTATCGCGCCGATCCCGTTCAGCCGCGTCACCAGCGCCACCGGGTCGAGCGCCTCCCCATCGACCGTCACCGGCGTGCCCTGCTCGAAGCCAATGGTGACGTAGGCGGGCGCGTCCGGCGCCTGCTCCGGGGCGCGCGTCAGCTCGTACATGTCCTCCAGCGGCTCGGCCCAGGGATCCTCAAGGATGCCACCCTCGTGGGACAGGTGCCAGATGTTGCGGTCGCGGCTGTAGATCTTCTTCGCCGTCGCTGACACCGGCACGTTGCGGGCGGCGGCATAGGCCAGCGCATCCTCGCGCGATCGGATCTCCCACTCCCGCCAGGGGGCAACGATCGTCAAGGATGGGTCGAGCGCCTTGTAGGTCAGCTCGAAGCGCACCTGGTCGTTGCCCTTGCCGGTGCAACCGTGCGCGACGGCGTCGGCGCCCTCCAGGTGGGCGATCTCGACCTGATGCTTTGCGATAATCGGGCGAGCGAACGACGTGCCCAGCAGGTACTTGTGCTCGTAGACGGCGCCCGCGCGCAGTGTCGGCCAGATATAGTCGCGCACGAACTCCTCGCGCAGATCGCGGATGTGGCAGGCGCTGGCGCCGGTCCGAATGGCCTTGGCTTCCAGCCCATCCAGCTCCTCCTCCTGGCCCAGGTCGGCGGCGAAGGCGATCACCTCGCAACCGTAGTTTTCCCGCAGCCAGGGGATGATGACCGACGTATCCAGGCCACCCGAATAGGCCAGCACGATCTTCTTGATGTCGCCCCGCCCGCTCATGATCGTTCCCCTCCTGTCCAGGGCCATGTGCCCAGCCAGGTGTACTATAGGGGCCGCGACCGCCAAATGACAGAGCGAGCCGGTGGCCGGCGCCGATCAGGGGATGACGTCGGCGGTTGGCAGTGCTGTCGGTGTCGAACCGCGCCAAATACGTGTCCCGTGCACGGTGTGCTAGGGACGAACGGTCTCGCGCGGGCGGCTGTTGCCATCTGAACAAGCTTCGATGACACTCCGGTCAGCGTCACGACCCGTGGCGCACCATCGACACGATACGGGAGGGAATCCATGGCGCTACCGACCACGGACACAGCGACGGCACTGTCGCTGCTCGAAACGGTCATCACCGGCCGACGCAACATCAAGGAGTTCGCCGACCGGCCGGTGCCGCGCGATCTGATCGCCCGGCTGATCGACCTGGCGGTGTGGGCGCCGAACCACCGCCTGACCGAGCCGTGGCGCTTCTATGTCTTCGATGGCCCGGCCCGGGCGCGACTGGGCGAGGTCGCCCGGCAGGTGACGCTGGATCAATTTCTGGGCACGCCCGGTGTCAGCCACGCCGTCGCCGAGACGAAGGCGGCCGAGGCGGCGGCGACCTGGTCGCACGTGCCGGTCTTGCTGTACGTGACGACGCTGCCCGACCCCAATCCCGAGATCGATCTGGAGAACTATGGCTCCACCTGCATCGCGGTCACCAATGTGATGCTGGCCGCCCATGCCGCCGGATTGGCCACATCGTGGAGCAGCGGCCTCGTGGCGGCCGCGCCGGCCCTGGCGGCCCTGGTCGGCGCCGGGGCCGACGAGCGCATGGTCGGCCTGGTCCGCCTCGGCTACCCCGACCCGGCGGCGCCGCCGCGCGCCGGCAAGCGTGCCCCCGGCGCGAGCCGCCTGACCTGGGTCGGCAACGCCTGACACCGGCGGCCCGATTGCCGCTGGCCGCGCCGTTCACTCTCACGGGCCGCGCGCCTGGTCGAATGGCCAGCGCCAGCCCGGCCGGCTTGCCGGCGGTGCGCCGCCGGTCGACCGATGCGACCGCACCGATGCCGGCCTACGCTGGCCATGTGACGGAGCGCCGTCGGCGGCACGAAAGGAGCGAAAGCGATGAGCCAGACGATCGAGCCAGTCAGCCGCGATGCCGTGGTCGTCGACCAGGCCGGCGCCATCGTGATGGCCGCCGTGCGCCAGGCGACCGAGCGCGCCCGCACCGCCGCCGAGCGCTGCGGCTGCGCCACCTGCCGCGCTTACGCCGCGCAGACCTGCCAGTGGGCGATCACGATCCTCCAGCCAGCCGCCGGCCCGATCAGCCTGCCCCGCGCCTAGCGCGTGAAGTCGATCGTCACCTGCCCCTGCGTGATCGTTGGCGGGCTGCCGGCTGCTGCTGGGAAATTGGCCCGCACCCAGGCCGCCGCGCGCCGCGACGACTCCTCGGTGCCCGCCTGATCATCACAGATCGTGATCGTCGCGCTACCGTCGTCCGATCGGACGGCATAGTACGCGACGAACCCAGGAACGCCGCGCAGGATGTCCTCGACCTCGGCCCGCCGCGCCACAACCGCGTCGAGGGCTCCCGCCGACGCACCCTGGTAGTGTCGGATAACGGCGTACATGGTCGCCTCCTTCACCGGCTTCCGCGGTCCCGGCGCGCCCCACGGCAGCGCATTGATCGAGTCTGTCAATGAATATAGAATAGAGATAGACGATTGTCAATAGATAGATCACGCGGCATCATCGCCTGTGCTACCACGGCAGCGTGCGCGCCGGCTGCCGCCATCGCGAGTGGTCGGGTAGAATCCCGGCATGGACACGCCATTCGCCGACCGCCTGCGCGCCCTGAGCACCGGGCCGGGCGTCTACCAGATGAAGAACGCCACCGGCGAGGTCATCTACGTCGGCAAGGCAGCCTCGCTGCGCGACCGCGTGCGCTCCTATTTCGGCTCGGCGCGCTCGCTGGAGCCGAAGACGCGCGCCCTCGTCGAGCGCATCGCCGACTTCGAGGTCATCCGCACCGACACTGCCGTCGAGGCGCTGATCCTCGAGAACGAGCTGATCAAGCGCCTGCAGCCGTACTACAACATCCGACTCAAGGACGACAAAACCTACCCCTACATCAAGCTGACCAACGATAGCTGGCCGCGCGTCGTGATCACCCGGCGCATCGCCAAGGACGGCTGCCGCTATTTCGGTCCCTACACCAGCGCTGGCGCCGCGCAGCAGGTGATCAAGGTGATCGACCGGCTGTTCGACGTGCGCAAGTGCGAGGAGTTGCCCGACCGGGCCTGCCTCTACTACCACATGCACCAGTGCCTGGCGCCCTGCATCGGCCTGGCCGACCGCGCCGCCTACGACCGCGACGTGCGTGAGATTGGCCTGTTCCTGGAAGGTCGGGCTGAGGAGATCGTCGCCGACCGCCAGCGACGGATGGACGAAGCCGCCGAGGCGCTCGACTTCGAGCGCGCGGCTGAGTTGCGCGATCAGATCCGCTCGGTCGAGCAGGTGCTGCAGCGCCAGAAGATCGTCAGCGACAAGGGGACTGATGCCGATGTGCTGGCGGTGGCGACCGGCGAGGGTGACGCCGTGGTGCAGGTGGCCTTCCTGCGCGGCGGCAAGCTGCTCGGCTCGCAGCACTTCCCGCTGACCGGTGTCGCCGCTGGCGACACGGCCGAGACGATCCTCGGCACGTTCGTCCCGCAGTTCTACGAGGCAGCGGCGCTGGTGCCGCCGCTCATCATCGCCCAGGTGGCGCCGGCCGAGGCGGAGGTGCTGACCGACTGGCTGCGCGCCCGCCGCGGCGGCGCGGTTCAGATCGTCGTGCCGCAGCGCGGCGAGCGCAAGCAGTTGGTCGAGATGGTCGCCAAGTCAGCCGTCGAAAATCTGGAGCAGAGCCGCGTGCGCTGGCTGTCCGACGAGCAGAAGGCGACGGCCGCCATGACCGAACTGCAGGCGGCGCTGGGGCTGGACCGCTGGCCGCGCCGCATCGAGTGCTTCGACAACTCCAACCTCCAGGGTAGCAGCCCCGTCAGCAGCCTGGTCGTCTTCGAGGATGGCCGGCCGCTCAAGTCGGCCTACAAGCGCTTTCATGTCAAGACAGTGGTCGGCGCCGACGACTTCGCGACGATGCGCGAGGTCGTGCGCCGCCGCTTCAAGCGGGCGGTCGAGCAGGTCGAGGCCGAGGGCGAGGCGCCGTCGGCGGCCTGGACGACGCTGCCGGACCTGCTCATCATCGACGGCGGCAAGGGGCAACTCAGCGCGGCCCTAGAGGCGTTCCAGGAGTTGAACGTCATCAACGTGCCGGTGGTGGGCCTGGCCAAGCAGTTCGAGGAGATCTTCCTGCCCGGCCAGGCCGCGCCAGTGGTCCTGCCGCGCGACTCGCAAGCGCTTTATCTCATCCAGCGCATCCGCGACGAGGCGCACCGCTTCGCGCTGGCCTTCCACCAGCAGACGCGCCAAAAGGCGGCGCTGCGGTCGCCGCTGGACGACATCAAGGGCGTCGGCCCGAAGCGCAAGAAGGCGCTGATCCAGCACTTCGGCTCGGTCAAGCGGCTGCGGGCCGCCAGCATCGACGACATCGCCGCCGTCGACGGCATCGGTGTGGCGCTGGCGCAGACGATCAAGGACGCGCTGGGGTGAGCAACAAGGGATGAGTGATACGTTGGGGCCGGGGCGTTGGCTGAGCGATGTCGAAGCCGGCGCGGTGGCACAGGCCTATCAGGGAGACAGCACAGAGCGTCGCGGGGAGGGAGGCAGAAGCGCATGGCAATCTCACCAGGCACGCTTGGCGCCGTCGTACGGGCGGACCACGTTGCCGGGCCGCCACAGGGCCGCTGGATGGTTGACGACCTGGCCGCGCTGCCCGCCCTGCCGGTCGTCGTGAACGACCTATTCGTCGCGGATTCCCTCTAGGGCGAGTGACACGCTGCAGTACCGACACTGAGTCCGTACGGCTCATCAGGGAGAGGATGTTATGGCGCGGGTGCAGGTGCAGGGCGTTCATCACATCACGCTGGTTGGCTCGAACCGGCAGGCGACGATCGACTTCTACACCGGTGTGCTGGGCATGCCGTTCGTTTTCGAGCAGCCCAACCTGGACGTGCCTGACGAGACGCACCTCTACTTCGACCCCGGCGACGGCCGGTTGCTGACCTTCTTCGTGCGCCCGACGCGCCAGAACGACCCGGCGCCGAACCCGGAGGGCATTGGCAATCTGCATCACCTCGCCTTCATCGTGTCGCGGGCGACCTTCGCGCAGACTGAGGCGCGGCTGCGGGACCTCGGCTTCGCCAACACCGGCCCAGTTGACCGCGGCTTCATGGACTCGCTCTACTTCCGCGACCCAAACGGGCAATTGCTGGAGCTGGCCTGCTACCGCTTCGACCCGCCGACCGGCTGCACCCACGCTGACGTGCTGGCGACGGCGCACCGGTTGCGCCTCGCCGCTGGCGCTCATCACATCGACCAGGAACACCTGGCGGACGCGATCGAGGAGTTGACCCACCGGCGCGCCCACCAGGTCGGCTGGCCAGCGCCGTAAGGCAGCCGGTCAGCGGGCGCCGGGATAGGCGACGGGCGGGTGCTTGAGCAATTCGGCCTCGATCAGGTCGGAGCCGAGGCCGGGGCGCGTCGGTAGATGCAGGTGGCCGGCCTCGATCGTGAACGGGTGCGTCAGCAGGTCGTCGCGCCAGGGGGCGTCGTCGACGTCGATCTCGAGAATGGCGAAGTTGGGGATGGTCGCCGCGACAGACGCCGAGATGAGCGTCGTCAACGGGCTGTGGCAGTTGTGGAAGGCGCACAGCACATCGTAGGCGTGGGCCAGATCAGCGATCTTCTTGCCCATGGTGATGCCGTTCCAAGCCAGGTCGGGCATGATGATGTCCTGGGCGTGCTGCTCCAGGTAGGGGCGGAAGCCCTGTGTGCCGAAGATGCTCTCGCCGGTGCAGATGGTCGTCGTCGTCGAGTCGCGGATCAGGCGTAGCGCCGCTGGGTCGAACGTTTCCGTCTCCAGCCACATCAGCTTGTACGGCTCGAGCGCCCGCGCCAGCTTGATCGCACCGCCGAGCTTGTAGCGAAACGCGACGTCGAGCGCGATGTCAACATCCGGCCCGAGCGCATCGCGAAAGACGCCGACGATCGCCTCGGCGTTGCGGATCTCCTCGGGTGCGATGTCGCCGGCGTGGTCGACATTGACCGGGCTGCTGGGCCGGGCGTCAGGCCGGTCCGTGAGCGCGAACATGTTGGTCTTGATGGCGGTGTAGCCGCGCTGGCGCACTTCGTCGGCCAGCGCCCGCAGATCGTCAGTTGTCTCGACCGCCGGCACACCCAGGCGCTGGCTGCGGCTGGCGCGCACGCTGCCGCAGTGTGACCAGTAGAGGCGCAACCGGTCGCGCAGCTGGCCACCGAGGAGTTGCCACACCGGCGCGCCGTAGACCTTGCCCTTGATATCCCACAGCGCCGAGTCGATGCCGGCCATCGCCTTCCAGGCAATGCCGCCGTTGTGGCGGATCGATTGCGCCGCCAGGTCCCACCAGATGCGCTCGGTCTGGAGCGGGTCACGGCCGACGAGCATGTCCGCCATGCGCTCGACCATGGCGACGATCGGACCGGGCGAGCCCCAGTCGGTGCAGTCGCCCCAGCCAACCAGGCCATCGTCGCTGGTCTCGATCTTGACGAAGGTCCAGGGCCGGAAGCCGCCATCGACAATGTAGGTGCGCACGCGCGTGATCTGCACAGGTCGGCTCCTTGGCTACCGCGGCCTCCCAGCCCATCAGGCGTGCCCGGCGGCAACGGCGGCGATCGCGCCCAGGGCGTCAGTATATGCGTATTCTCCTTCGCCTCCTGGCCGTCTGATCCTCCTGCGTCCTACGGGACGTAGCCGACGACGGTGTGGCCGCCGGTGATGGTGTCGTGGTAGACGAAGTACATCGGCCGCTCGACGGCGATGCCGACGCCGTTGGTGCTCTCGACCAGGGCACTGACCGCCTGATCGCGGCCGACGCCCTGGCTCGTGCCATGGACGGCGACGCTGACGCGACTGGCGGCGGGAACATCGAGCGTCTTGATCACCGGGCTGCCGGTGGCGAGGAAGTAGGTGATCCGGATGGTGGCGGTCGTGGCGCCGGGGTTCAGAATGACGAGGTACTCGTCGAAGCCGGGACCGGTGTAGCCTTCGGCAAAGAGCCAGCGCTGCCGGGTCCCGTCGATGCCCATGACGTTGTCGCCGCCGAGGATGGCCGGATTGCCGCTGTAGCGGAAGTACAGCGGCCGCTCGACGACCAGCGGCACTGCGTTGGTGCTTTCGACGCGGGTGCCGTGGCGCAGGCCGCGGCCGATCCCCTCGGCTGTCTCGTGGACGACGACCGTATCGCGGCTGTTGGCGGCGACCGTGATCGTCTTGACGCGCGGCGTTGCCTCGCCGACGACGAAGTAGGTCAACCGCACGCTGGCGGCCGTGCTGGTCGCGTTCATGATCGTCAGATACTCGTCGTAGCCGGTCTCGGTGATACCGTCGGGGAAATACCAGGTCGTGCGGCCGGCGGCGGCGCCCATGACATTGTGGCCGCCGCCAGCGCTGATGAGCGACCCAACGAAGCGGAAGTACATGGGGCGCTCGACGACGATGCCGGCTGACAGGCTGGTCTCGATGCGGGCGCTCACTTCCTGGTTGCGCCCGACACCCTCGCGCAACTCATGGACAGTGACGGTGTAGCGACTGGCGGCTGGCACGGTCACCCGGCGCTCGACCGGGGTCTGCTGACCGTTGAGGTAGTAGGTGATCGTCACCGGTGCATCCTGGCCCCAGGGATTCATCAACGTCAGGTACTGGTCGAAGCCGGCGCCGGTGTAGCCCTCGGCGAACAGCCAGGTCTGGCGCGGCGCCTGCACACCGAGGACGTTGTGGCCGCCATCAATCGTGCCGAAGGTGGCGCCGGTGTAGTGGAAGTACATCGGCCGCTCGACGACGACGCCGACGCCGTTGGTGCTCTGCACGCGCGTCGAGACGGCCCAGCCCTTGCCCCCGTTCCGGCCGACACCCTCCGCGCCCTCATGGACGGTGACGGTGTAGCGGCTGTTGCCGGGGACAGTGATGGGCTTGTTGACGGGCTGTGCGCCGGTGAGGAAGTAGGTGATCGACAGTTGAGCGGCGGTGGGGTTGGGGTTCTGGATGGTGAGGTACTGGTCGAAGCCCGGCCCGGTGTAGCCCTCGGCGAAGTACCACGTTAGCGCGCCCAGGTTGCCGATCGGCGTGCTGGTGACAGTCGCTGTCGCGCTGGCAGTGGCAGTCACGGTCGTAGTCAGCGGCGGGGTGCCCGTGACGGTCGGCGTGCGAGTCACCGTTGGTGGCGCCGTCGCGGTCGTCGTGCCGGTCGGGGTGCCGGTGGGAATGCCGGTTGCCGTGGCGGTCAACGGGGTCGTGCCCGTCGGCGTCGGCGGCACGGTCGCGGTGGCCGTTCCCGTCGCGGTGCTGGTCGGCGCCGTCGTCGGGGTCGTGGTGGCAGTCGGCGGCACGGTGCTGGTCGCGGTCGCCGTTGGCTCGGGCGTGGTCGTTGGGGTCGCCGTCGGCGCCACCGTAGGCGTGCTCGTGGCGGTGGATGTCTGGGTCGCCGTCGCGGTGTCCGTCGGCAGGACAGTTGGGGTATCGGTCGGCGTCGCCGTCGGCGTGTCGGTGGGGGTGCTAGTGGGCGTCTCCGTCACCGTCGGTGTTGCGGTCGCGGTGTCCGTCGGTGTGGCCGTCGCTGTGTCGGTTGGCGTCGCCGTCGGCACCGGTGTTTGAGTGGCCGTCGGGGTGTCCGTCGGCGTGACGGTCGGCGTCTCCGTCGCCGTGGGCGTGACGGTGGGGGTCTCGGTCGGGGCGCCAGTGGGGGTGTCTGTCGGCGTCGCAGTGGCCGTGTCCGTCGGGGTCACCGTCGGCGTGTCGGTCGGCGTGCTGGTGGGCGTCTCCGTCGCCGTGGGCGTGACGGTCGGCGTCTCCGTTGGGGTGGCGGTGGGGGTCTCGGTCGGGGTGGCGGTCGG
>JADLAZ010000263.1 GCA_020849725.1 Chloroflexota bacterium | reverse complement strand
GTCCGGACTGAGGAACAGGCCCAGCCCGGGGTCATAGGACCGCGCCTGGTAGAACAACAGCCCCGTCCCATCCCGCCGCTGGCCGGTGAAGTCCCGCGTCGTCTGCGGGATGTCGCCCGTGCGCACCCCGCCCCACGGCGTGTAGGTCTGGACGTTGACCACCGCCCCACTGCTGCTGGTAGCGGCACTGACACTGCCCAGGTGGTCGGTGTGCAGGTAGACCAGCGTCTACACGGCGTGGCCCCTGTCTTTCGTTCCGGGCAAGTGCCATTGCCTTCATAGGGAGTGTGGATTCGTCGATCACACGGCTCAGGTTTCAACACCTGCTCCCGTCACGACGAAGTGTTCCTTATCCGTACCGGGACTGAGCAGCCTCCAATGCTCGCCTTCCAAAGAACTATCCGGGAACACTTCCAGGACAATTGCTCCGGCAAAGGTGAGCGTGAACGAGCCAACAGCATCGACGTGCTTCAATGAAGAAACGATAAGGTCGGTCGCGGCTTTTGCGATAAAGTCGTTGATTCTTTGGTCGCACCGATTGGCTCCTGGCTGATCCCAATCGAACGTGTCTGTTGCAGCGTACGGGTCAGGACCAGCAGGGAAATAGCGGTCCTGAGAGGCCACAATAATAGCGTCGTGTCCAACCAGTCGCCAAGCACATTGGATATGGAGTGCATAGGATCCAACTACTCGCGGTGCGCTACCCTCCTTCGTCACTAGTGCACGCTGTTCACCAAACTGAAACCACTCCATTTCGCCTGCGCGCCCGGCTCCCCACATCGGCAGGCCAACCAGACATTGAAGCGCATCCTCAATTAACTGGTTCATGACAGCAAGCACTCTCTACTTTTCTGACTCGCGCTTGTGCGCCTCCTCCCGCTCCTTGATCGCTTTGGCTTCCTCGTCGATCTGTTGGTTGGAGTAATTCTGCCCAGTGATGGTCCCATGCAACTCCCTCCGCTGTGGTTGTGTTAGGTCATATTTCCTGACAATATGTTTCACAAATGGCGATCCAGGCCGATGACCCAGCGAACGCCGTGCGTAGCTGTCGAGGGGCGTGACTGTCGCACGCGGCAGTGGTACTGTCAAGCGCGCAAACAGCGTCACCGGGTGACCCTGCGGCCGGTGGCTCCTTGCTGAGCACCGGGCCGCTGCCGCGTCCCTGGTCAGTCTCGCAGCGCGCCGGCGTCGACGCCGAGCTGGTCGGCGGCCGCGACGATGCCGACCAGCGTCACGGCGTTGAGCGGGATGCCGTCGCGGCCGAAGCGGGCCTCGGTCTCGGCTTCCAGCTCGCCGGGGGAGTAGATGCGTGTGACGCCGGGGGCCAGCCGGCCCTGCCGCACCTGACGGATGATGCCGTCAACGCGCGCCCGGAAGCGGTCGACGTCCTCGAAGGCGGCGATGCGCAGCGCCAGGCACAGGTGGCTGTCGCCGCCGGGGATCGGGCCGTCGTGGATGTTGCCCAATTCGGCGCCGTACAGGCCGCCCGACAGCAGGGCCGCCATGACGCCGAAGGCCAGCGCCAGGCCGGTGCCCTTGTAGCCGCCGATCGGCTGCAGCAGGCCGAGTACGGCGACGGCCGGGTCGGTCGTCGGCACGCCGGCCTCGTCGTAGGCCCAGTCGGGTGGGATGGGCAGCCCCTTCTGGCCGTAGACCTTGATCTTGCCGACGGCCGAGGCGCTGAAGGCGAGGTCGAGCACGAGCGGCGTCTCGCTGGCGGCCGGAATAGCAATTGCCAGCGGGCTGATGCCCAACACGCGGTCGATCGATCCCCAGGGCGCCATCACCGGCAGCGTGTGGCTGGTGGCCAGTCCGATCATGCCCTCGTCGAGGGCCATCATGGCGTAGGGGGCCATCGCGCCGCAGTGGTTACTGCCGCGCACGGCGGCGACTGCGACGTTGGCGGTGCGCGCCCGGTCGATCGCCTGGCGCATGGCGAAGTGCGCGCCGACCTGGCCCATGCTGTTGCCGCCGTCGATCACCAGCGCCGCGCCATTATCGGTAACGACGCGCGGTCGGCCGGCAGGGTCGACGCCGCCGGTTGTCAGCTTATCGACGTACTCGGGCACACGCAGGACGCCGTGGGAATGGACACCCCGCAGGTCGGCCGCCACCAGCGAGCCGGCCAGCAGTGCCGCGTCGTCGTCACGCATGCCGCAGCGGGCGAAGATGGCCTGCACGATCGGTTGAAGCGTGTCGGCTGGGATGTGGCGCTCGTCCTCACTGCCGGGATAGCCAGGCATCGGTCCCTCCCTCCTCGGAAATCTGCGAACGGGCCTCCCGCTGCGCCACGGCCGCTTGCCAGGCATCCTCACTGTCTGTTTTGTTATGAAGCAGCAGGATGAAGTCGTTTCAACGACAGGTGGCAAGAGGCCAGAGAGATGAGGGTTTCGGTGGTGCGTTCGTGGCATTCGACATCGCGACTGGGCCGCCGGCTGCGGCCCAGCCAGGCGAAGGTGCACTCGACCATCCAGCACCGCGGCTGGACGGCGCAGCCTCGCTGGTCCGGTGACCGGCGGACCACCTCGACCGTTATCCCCTGCTCCTCATTGTCCAGTCGGCGCACCTCGATCGTCTGCGGCCGGCCGGGGCCACGGGCTTCGGCCAGCAGCGGGCCAATCCAAGCCCACTGGGCATCGGTCGCATCGGTCGGATGCACTTGTTCCGGCGTGAGCTTCGCCATCCGTCACCACTCATGTCGTTGGCTCAATCCGGTATCCGCTCCTCCGTCTCGATCGTACCGGACGCTCGATCGGTTTACAAAACAGGCTCTGAGCCGCCTCTGGACAGGCCACCGTCACCACCGTACTGTAGCGATTCGTTCGGCGCGCGACCATCGACTGTGAGGGTGGCTCGCAATGACGCGACGGAGGCGTGGAGATGGCCGGCAATTTCGACGTGGTATCCGACGAACTGCGGGCGATCCTGGGACCAAATCCGGAGCTGCTCCAGGTGGCGAGTGGGTTCGCGTTCACCGAAGGAGCTTGCTACCTGCCGATCGGTGACTTCTTCGTCTGGAGCGACATCCCCAACAACCGCATCTGGCGCTGGTCAGAGCGCGATGGGCTGGTCATCTTCCGCGAGCCGACCGGCCACGCCAATGGCAACACCGTCGATCGCCAGGGCCGGCTGCTGTCGTGCGAGACGAGTGGCCGCAAGGTGACCGTCACCGAGCCGGACGGCCGGACCTGGACGCTCGTCGATCGCTACCTGGGCCGCCAGCTGACGTCGCCCAACGACATCGTCGTCAAGTCCGACGGCTCGATCTGGTTCACCGACCCGGACTATGGCGCGCTGGTGGAGTTCGGGCACCATCAGCCGGTGGAGCAGGCGCGCAACCGAGTCTACCGCTTCGATCCGGCCACCAGCCAGTTCGATGGCGTGGTCGAAACGATGGACAAGCCAAACGGTCTGGCCTTCTCGCCTGACGAGTCAGTTTTGTACGTCAGCGACTCCGGCCGGACGCATGGCGAGGACCGCAATCACCACGTCATGGCCTTTGACGTCGTCGGGGGGCGGCGGCTGGCCCGGCCGCGCGTGCTTGCCGAGGTCGCGGTTCACGTGCCGGATGGCCTGCGGGTGGATGCGGCCGGCAACATCTACGTCACGGCCGGTGATGGCGTGCAGGTGTTCGATCCGACCGGCCGGCGGCTGGGCGCGATCCTGACTCCGGAGGTAGCGGCCAACTGCGCCTTCGGTGGCCCGAACTACGACCGTCTGCTCATCTGCGCCACGTCCACCATCTGGATTATCCAGTTGCAGACACAGGGCGCGCGCCGGCCGTAGGGAGCTGCTGTCGGCGCGGCTTCCTTCCCCGTCGCCCTGGGGGACGGGGTTCGCCAGGTGAGGGCACTCGTCGTGGTGAGCTTCTTCCGGAGGCGCGGCCGGCTAGCGCGCCGGCCCGAAGTGAGCGCCGCCGGGGTGGGTGATGCCGCTGTCGCGCGCTGGAAAGAGCGCTACTAGCTCTGGCCGCAACGGTAGCCGCAGCGGCTCGCCGGCCAGGGAGCGCCGAGCCTCCTGGCACTGGGCCAGGAAGATGCCCTGGTGCGCGCCGCGCGTGTTGCCGGCGCGATGCGGGGTATGGATAACGTTCGGCAGCGTGCGCCAGGGACTGTCGGCCGGCGGCGGCTCTGGCTCGTAGACGTCGATGGCGGCGCGCAACTCGCCGGCCTGGAGGCGCGCCAGCAGCGGCGCCTGCTCGACGACGGCCATGCGCGAGACGACGACGATCACGGCGTCGCGCGGCAGCGCCTCGATGACGGCGCGGCTGATGAGGCCGACCGTCTGCGGCGTCGGCGGCGTGGCGACGAACAGCATCTCGCTGCGGGCGGCCATCGCCACCAAATCGTCGGCCCGGCGCCCGCCGGCGGCGGCGATGCGCTCGGCCGGCACGAACGGATCGAAGGCTTCCCAGTCGGTCTGGAACGGCGCCAGGAAAGCCGCCAGATGCCGGTGGATCTCGCCGAAGCTGGCCAGCCCGACCCGGCGGCCGTGCAGTCGGTCGATCTCGTCCGGCAAGTCGAGCAGACCGGCCCAGCCACCGGCGCCGACGAGCGCGTGCTCGCGCGGCAGACGCCGCAGCGCCGCCAGCCCGAGCAGCAACTCGTACTCGGCTACCCAGGGACTCATGATCGGCGCCGTCTCGCTGAAAGCGATGCCCCGTGCCAGCGCCGCCGCGATGTCGACAAACTCGGCCTGACGATAGTGGCAGGTCGAGCCGATGAAGCGCAGCCGCGCCGCCCGCGCCAGCCGCTCGGCCGACAGGTAGCCGAGGCCCAGGTTGCCCCAGCCGCACAGCACCAGCGCGTCGGCCGCCGCCAGCGCCGCATCGACCTGGCGCTCGCGCTCGGCCTGGTCGGCGGCGGGGTCCAGATGGACGTCGATCCGCTCGGCGAACTCGGCCAGCGTGCGCTCGGCGGCCTGGCTCCAGTGGTGCGCCGCCGAGCGCGGACCCCAGACGACGACGACAGTTGGCCGGCTCATCGTGCGCCTCCGGTGGTGGCCGGCAAAGGCCGGCGGGCGGGCGTCGGCGCGCCATGCTCGTCCCGGTGCAGGTGACCGGGCCGCTGCAGTCCCTCCAGTTCACCCTCGAGGAAGAAGCCGAGGAGGTCCTCCTGCACCGACAGGACGTGGTGCTCGTCGCCCATGCCGGTGCAGATCAGGTCGCCGGGGCCGACGTCGTACACAACGTCCTCGGTGACGATCCGCGCGCGACCCTCAATGACGTACCAGATCTCGTCGGCGTCGTGGTAGTGCCGATCGAAGACCGCCGGGTCGCCTTTCGGCACCCGAAACAGGCCGAAGGCGCTGGCCTTCAGCCAGTCGGGCCGCTGGTCGAGGGTGTCGCGTCGGATGACCGGCATGGCTGACCTCCAGGTGTGACGCGTGAACCAGGCGACGCCGGGGCGGGCGTGCCGGCATCGTAGCGCGATTGGGCCGGCGCGCCTAGATCGGGCCGGCGCGCTCATCGATCACGTGGCTGGAAGCGAGGCGTCAGCCAGTCACGGTTGGGCGCCGGCTGACGGCTCGCCTCCGGGTCGGCGGTCGTAGTGCGCCAGCGCGGTCACATGGCGCGCGCCGGGTGCAGTGTGTCGCGTACAATTCCTCCGGCGTGAGCGAGCGATTGGATGCGGCGACAGTGACCGAGACAGCGGCGGGTCAGAGCGACGGGAGCGCGGGTGCGCCGCCGGTGGGGGCGCTGCCGCCCGACCCACCCGGCTGGCTGGCGGAGTTCGCGGCGCAGTACCCGTTCGCGCTCGATGCTTTTCAGCAGCAAGCGATCGCGGCGCTGGCCGCTGGGCAGTCGGTGCTGGTGGCGGCTCCCACGGGGTCTGGGAAAACGATTGTGGCGGAGTACGCCATCTTCCGCGCCCATCGCGGCGGTGGGCGGATCGTCTACACGACGCCGATCAAAGCGCTCAGCAACCAGAAGTACATCGATCTGCGGGCGCGCTACGGCGACGACGTCGGGCTGCTGACTGGCGACATCAGCGAGAACCCGGCGGCGCGCATCCGGGTGATGACGACCGAGATCCTGCGCAACATGATGATGCAGGAGCCGTGGACGCTCACCGACGTCAGTTGCGTCGTCTTCGACGAGGTCCACTACCTGGCCGACCCGGAGCGCGGCACGACCTGGGAAGAGTCGATCATCCTCTGCCCGGAGCACATCCAGTTGGTGTGCCTGTCGGCGACGGTCAGCAATGCTGGCGACATCGCCGCCTGGATCAGCCGAACGCATCGTCCGATCGAGCTGATCACCCACCTCGAGCGGGCCGTGCCGCTGTCACTCTACTACTATCTGGACCACCGCCTGGAACTGGTGCGCGATGCGGCTGGTAGGACGGTCGGCCGCTTCGATCACCTCGGTGGCGAGGCGCGGCGGCGGTTGGGCGAGCGTGGCCGGGGACACGTCCGCGCGGACGCGCCAGCGCTGGGCGAACGTGCCGAGCCGGGTGTGGTGGAAATCGTCACCGCGCTCGACCGGGCCGACATGTTGCCGGCGATCTACTTCCTGTTCAGCCGGCGCGACTGCGAGACGGCGGCCGAGCAGGCGGCGCACATCCGGCTTCGACTGGTGCGCGACCCCGATCGGCAGCGGCGCATCGACGAGACGCTGACCCGCCACCTGGCGCTGCTGCGCCATGCCGATCTGCAGCTGGACCAGGTGCAGGCGATCAATCGGCTAGCCCGGCGCGGCATCGGCTACCACCACGCCGGGCTGCTGCCGCCGCTCAAGCGGCTGGTCGAGGACCTGTTCACCCAGGGGCTGATGGGCGCCGTCTTCGCGACCGATACACTGGCGCTGGGCGTCAATATGCCGGCGCGCACCGTCGTCGTCGGGAGGATGGCCAAGTACGACGGCGTCCAGCGCCGGCTGCTGCTGCCGAACGAGTTCCAGCAGATGGCTGGCCGGGCCGGGCGGCGCGGGCTGGACCCGGAGGGCTTCGTCGTCATCCCCTACAGCCCGTGGGTCAGTTTCCGCGACAGCCTGCAGATCGCCACTGGTCAGCTGCTGCCGGTGCTGAGCGCGTTCACTATCCGCTACAACTCGGTGCTGAATCTGTGGGACCCGCCGCGCGGCAGCCGCGTCAAGCTGCTGCTGCACAAGAGCCTGCACGAGTTCCAGACCGATACACGGCTGCGCGACCTGGAGGAAGAGGCCGTGACTGTCCAGCGGGCGCTGGCGGCGCTGCCGGCCGGCTGCCCGGTCGGCCACCCCGACAGCGAGGAGCCGCTGCACGAGTACACCGGCCTGGGCCGCAGCCTGGCGGCGGCGCGCGACCTGGTGCGCCAGCACGAGCGCGAGCGCGAGCGGTTGGCGGCGGAGACGCGCCGCACACCCTGGACGCCGCCGAGCCGCGAGGCGGTGCGCCGTGCCTTGCGGCGCCTGCCGCCGGGCACACCACTCCACCACGAGCGCGCGGGCTGGGGGCTGTACCTGGGGTCGGCGCCCGGCGGCGGACCGGGTCTGTGTCTGTTTGGCCGGCAGGCGATGCCGCTGAGCGAGTACCGCGCCATCGACTACCTGCTGCCCGAGGCGGCGCCGGTGCCGCTGCCACCGGCGCTGACGGAGCTGACGGCAGCGGTGGCCGACGTCACCACGCTGCTGACCGCGGTCGAGCAGGCGGCGCTGATGGCCGACATCGGCCGGCTCGATCTGCCCGACCTGGCCGCCTGGCAGGCGGCGTTCCGCGCCGAGCGCGAGCGGGAGCTGATGCCCGATGTGCGGCGCACTGAGGCGGCGCTGGCGCGTGCAACGGCCGTCGTCGACGAGTTGGTGGCGGCGCGCACGGTGCATGTCTGCCACGCCTGCGCGCAGCGCAAGGAGCAGCAGGCGGTCATTCAGCAGCGGCACCGCCTGGAGCGCGAGCGCGCGGACGCCGAGGAGCGCATGCAGCGCCAGGTGCGGCGAGAGCAGCAGCGGGTCGAGCGTGTCGTCGGCGGTATCGCCGGCGTACTGCATCGTTTTGGCTACCTGGAGCATGGCAACCTGACGCCCAAGGCGGACATGCTGGCCAACATCTTCGACACCAACGGGCTGATCCTGTGCGAGGCGATCGACCGCGGCTGGCTCGATGACCTAGAGGCCGATGACCTGGCCGAGGTCTGCTCCTGGTTCGCCTTCGACCGCGACACCCGCTTCGGCAACCAGTTCCTGCTGCCGCACGGCTTGCTGGCGCTGCGGAGCGAGCTGGAGGCGCTGGAGATGGAGGTTTTCCGCGAGGAGCGTCGGGCGGAACTGGCAATCTCAACCGGCTATCATCGCGGCTTCTACGGCGCCGCGCGGGCCTGGTGCCGTGGCGACGACCTGACCGAGATCGCCAGCGTGATCGAGTTGAGCGAGGGCGACCTGGTCACGACGCTGAACAAGACGCTCGACCTGATGCGCCAGTTGCGTGAGATGCTGATCGACGTCGACCCGGAGCGGCCGCTGCGCCACCGGCTCGATTGGGCGATCAAGCTGGTGCAGCGAGATATCGTCGCTCAGTCGTACCAGATCGGTTTCCTGGCTGCGCCCGACGCGACCGCAACTGCTGAGGCCGCGCCAGACGGCGACGGCGCACCACCCGGGCCGCCGGTGGCCAGCCGGTCGACACCGCCCGCGGTTGCCCCAGCGGAGCGACCGCGCCGCGGCCGGCGCGTGCCACCCCGGCCGGCCAGGTCAGCGCCGGCGTGGCCGCGACATCCCCCGCCATGACTGCGGCGTCTCGCCTACCGGTGCGTGCCAGATGGCGGCAGGCGCTGCTTGACTTCCTGCTGCCGCCACGCTGCGCCGGCTGCCGGCGGCGCGGGGTTTGGTTCTGCGCTGACTGTCGTACGGCACTGGCGCCGGTCGCCATACCGGTCTGCCCGCGCTGTGGCGACGCCGTGCGCCAGTCCGGCCTGTGTCAGCAGTGCCGCCGTCACCCGCCCGCCTTTGACCGGGCGCACGCGGCCTACGCCTACGATGGCCCGCTGGCGCTGGCCATCAAGCGGTTCAAGTACGGCGGTGAGCGGGCGCTGGCGCCAGTGCTGGGGGCGCTGCTGGCCGACGCGGCCGAGGCGCACGGCCTGGCGGTCGATCTGATCGTGCCGGTTCCGTTGCACCCGGCGCGCCGGCGCGAGCGCGGCTACAACCAGAGCGAGTTGCTGGCGGCGGCCGTTGCGGCACGCCTGCATCAGCCGCTCGACACGGCGCTGGCGCGCACGCGCCCGACGCCGCCACAGGTCGGCCAGTCGGCCGACGCGCGCCGAGCCAATGTGGTCGGCGCGTTCGCCTGGGAAGGTCGGCCGCTGACCGGCCGGCGTGTGCTGCTGATCGACGACGTCTGCACCACCGGCGCGACGCTGGACGCGTGCGCGCGAGCGTTGCGGCCTCATGGGGCAGCGGCCGTGCTGGGGTTGACGCTGGCGCGCGGGTAGCACGCCGATCAGGCGCCACGCGCCAGCAGCCGGAGCGCGCTTGACAGCCACAGCCACCGGCGTGGGCGCGCCACGGCGGAGCCTGGGAGCCTGTCCGCGGCGAGGGCGCTGAGGCGTGCCGCGTGGGCAGCCTGACGCAACCGCTCGGCCTGGTCGGCGCGGACGATGAGGATGTCGAGCATCGAGTCCACAGTCTACTCCACCTCCGTGCCGCCGCAGGCAGCGTTCCAGGTACGGCGGCGCGCCCACTCGGCCGAGCCAGGGCCATCGGTGGAGTCGACGCCCCAGCGGTGCGCCGCCAGGCTGAGAGCGACCAGTCCAATGATGAGCAGCAGCACCTCCATGGTTTCCTCCGAGGCGAGAATTACGATGGCCAATCAGTCCATCAGTGATCATGATGACTCGTTTGGACTGCATTGACAAGGTCCATTTGAAAATTGGATGCCCATTGCGGATTGATTGGACGGCTGGTATGCTGGTCACCATGAACGAGATGCTTGTGGCCGCCCTGCGGGTGGTCGATGGCGATGTGCCGGCCTACCAGCAGATCGCGACCCGCCTCGCCGTGATGATCCGCGACGGCTCGCTGCCGCCGGGCGAGCGGCTGCCGCCGGACCGAACGCTGGCGCGCGCGCTGGGGCTGAGCCGCACGACGATCGTCGCCGCCTACGACGAGCTCAAGGCAGCCGGACTGGTGCGTGGCCGGCAGGGCAGCGGTACCTACGTGGCGCGCGACCTGGGACCGGGCGAGATGGCCTGGACGGGACCGACGACCGGCTCAGCAGCGCTGGCCGCGCGCGGTGGGCCTGGTCGGATGCTGTCGCTGGCGCACGCGATGCCGCCGACCGAGAGCATCCCGATGCTGACGCTGCTGCATCTGATGACTGAGGTGTCGCAGGAGCAGCCGGAGTTGCTGGCCGAGTATCAGCCGGCAGAGGGATCGCCGGCGCTGCGCCACGAGTTGGCCCGGTTGCTGGCCGGCTGGGGCGTGCCGGCGCGGCCGGCCGAGATCCAGGTGTTGTCCGGCTCGCAGCAAGGCATCGATTTGATTGCTCGGCTGCTGCTGCGGCCCGGCGACTATGTCGCGGTCGAGGCGCACACGTATGGTGGGGCGCTGGCCGCCTTCCGCGCGGCCGGCGCGCGGCTGCTGCCGGTGCCATATGACCGCGACGGCATGGACGTTGAGGCACTGACCTCGCTGCTGGGCCGCTACCCGGTGCGCTTCATCTATACGATGCCGACCTACCACAACCCGACCGGGGCGACGATGCCACTGGCCCACCGTCGGGCGCTGCTCGAGGCGGCCGCGCGCCAGGCAACGCCGATCGTCGAGGATAACCTGTTCGACCAGCTCTATTTCGACCAGCCGCCGCCACCGTCACTGAAGGCGCTCGACCGCGATGGGCTGGTGCTGGCGCTTGGGTCGGCGTCTAAAATCATCAGCGCCGGGCTGCGGCTGGGTTGGCTGGTGGCGCCACCGCAGACGATCGAGCAGGTGGCGCGTCTGAAGCGGGCAGCCGATCTGCAGGCGAACAATCTGGCCCAGGTCGGTGTGCAGCGCTTCCTGGCGGCCGGGCTGCTGGAACCGCACCTGGCCGCGCTGCGGCACATCTGCCGCGCCCGGGCCGAGCGCCTGACATCGGCGCTGCAAACCCATCTGCCCGAGCTAGCGGTTGCCCGGCCGCGCGGTGGCCTGTCCCTGTGGCTGCGCCTTCCGGACGGCGTCAGCGCCGAGGCGGTCCTGGAGGAGGCGCTGGCGCGCGGCGTGTCGTTCATGCCGGGCAGTTGGTTCTCGGTCAACGGCTGCGACGACGGCAGCCTGCGCCTGTGCTACGCCAACCCACCGGCCGACCAGCTCGATGAGGCAATCGGTCGGCTGGCTGGCGCGGTGCGGGCCGTGGCGACGCGCGGCGCAGTGGCGGACCGCGCACCGCTGTCGAGCCAGATGCCGCTCGTCTAGCCTGCGCTGGCGGCCGCCACAACTGCGGCCGCCAGCGCGCTACAATGCAGCGGCGGTATCCACGCGCGGAAGGACGGTGGAGCATGGAGCCGATTGAGGTCCTGGCGGTGGTGCTGTTCCTGCTTGGCTGCTACGGGCTGGCGATGGGCATCCTGCAGCTCGTCGGCTTCGTGCCGCTCCAGGTCAGCCGCGATTTCCGCTTCCTGGGCGCCTCGGGCGCCGGCAACATCGCCGGCGGGCTGGGGGCGCTGACCCTGAGCATCACCTTCGCGCTGGGGCGCGTGATCGATCGGGTCATCCTGCTGGCGGTGGTGGCGGCCGCGCTTGGCCTGGTCGGCCTGAGCCTGTACCTGTCGGAGCGCCGCCGCGCGCGGCTGGGACCGCGTCGATGAGTGCCGATCCGTCCGCGCCGGGCGACCGCCGCGCGCTGATGTTGCGCCTGGTCGAGTGGCTCGTCGAGCGGCACCATCAGTCGCTCGGCCTGTGGCCGTGGACGTGGACCGGCCGCGAGGGCGAGCCATACGTCACGCTGTATGCCGCGTGTGTGGCGGTGCGGTTCGGGCACGATTTCGGCGCACTGGCGAACTGGATTGAGGCCAGCCGCTGGCCGTCGGTCGATGAGACGCCACACCCGGCGACCTTCTTCCGCGACCGCATCGGCTGCCCGGTGTGGGCCCTTACCTCGCCGCTGGCCGCCGAGACCGCTCATCCGCGGGCGATGGCGCTTGACGTCGAGCAGCTGGCGCGCGGTGGGGCGTCAGTCGAGACGCTGGCGCAACTGCTCGAGGCGGCCTCGCGCCTGGACCAGTACCTGGCACTGCTGGCGCCGCAGCGGCACGGCGGGCACCCACATCGGGAAGCGGCGGGCGCGATGGCCGTGCTGGTGCTGCGGCTGGCGACCGCGGCGGCGCTGGCGCTGGGCGTGGACTACACCATCCCCTGGTCCGGGCCGGCTGGCGGCCAGGCCAATGGCATCTCCGATCCTGACTGGGACGCCTTCCAGACCCGCTACCGATTGGCACGCTTGCCGTTCGCGCCGGACGCACCAGCGGTTTTCACCCTTGGCGAGCGCGGCTGGTTGCATGCCGGCGGCTGGCTGGGCGACTGGCGCGGCACGGTGCTGCGGCTCGGCGCTGGCGCGGTCGAGTCAGCAGCCTTCCCAGCGGTGCGCGCACAAACCCTGGCGCTGTTGGCCGCCTGAGCCAGCCGCCGCGCGCTAGTGGCGGCTACTGCCATCGCGCGGGGGCACCGGCGTCTCAGGGCGCGAGGCGATGACAGCGGCTGTCCCGGCGATGGCAAACGACACGATCAGCGCGAGAATGATGACGGCCATGCTGTGTGGCACTGGCTCGTGGAACCAGCCACCCGTGGCGACGGCGATGTTGAGGAAGATGATCCCCAGGATGGGGATGAAGACGAGCGCCGCGCCAAAGGCGATGAGCGGCAGGATAAAGGGCATCCACGAGCGCGTGGTTGGCTCGGCATCACGGTGCTGCATCCGGTCGCTCCTCACAGCGGCGTCGGTCGGTGGCTTCCGACGGCCATTGTACACTATCGTGGCCGGCGCCGGCGCGCCGCTCTGATATCGAACTGCAACGCTGGCCCGCCGCCGCGCTCATGAATCTGCAATGCCTGGCACTCTACGCTTAGGCAGGACCAGCAGCGCGGTCGGCGCGACACGTGGCGCCGGTCGGTGACGAGTTGGCAGGGATGGGTCATGGCGACGACACAGCACCTGGCGGTGGTGGTCGTCACGCAGCGACCACTCGCGCGGGTGCTGGCGCACGCGCTGGCCGAGCGGGGCTACGCCCCACGGCTGTTCGGCACGATCACCGCCGGACTGGAGGCGGTGCGGGCGCGGCGGCCGGCGGTGCTGCTGCTGGAAGGCGGGTTGGCGAGGCAGGCGCCGGCGGCAGCGCTGCGCCAACTGGCGCTGCTGGCGGCGACGCTCGATGTGCCGGTGATCAACCTGCCGGCGACACTGGCCCGCGTCGAGGATGAGGCGCTGCTGACGGCGGTGATGCGCTCGTTCCTGGCGGCAACACTGGCCCCGCTCGCGAGCGCGGCGCCAGCGCCGGGGCCGGAGATGGCGTTGCCGGCTGACTGACCCGCGCTCGGCGGCGAGCTACCCCTTCACCGCGCCGGCGGCCAGGCCCCGTACAAGGTACTGCTGCAGCAGGATGAAGATCAGAAAGGCTGGTGCGACCACCAGCAGCGACATCGCGTAGACCGAGCCGATGCCGTGCGTCGTGGCCGACGAGGCGCCGATGCCCATCGCGTCGCGGGCGTAGAAGCGCAGCCCGATCGACAGCGTGCGCATCTCGTTGCTGTTGGTGAAGATGACCGCGAATAGGACATCGTTCCAGGCCAGGATGAAGGAGAACAGCGCCACCGTTGCCAGACCGGGCGCGGAGATGGGCAGGACCACGCGCCACAGTGCGCCCAGCCGGGTGCAGCCATCGACCAGCGCCGCGTCTTCCAGATCGGCCGGCAGGCTGGCGAAGTAGGCCCGCAGCAGCCAGGTGCTGAACGGGATAGCAAATGATGTATAAGTGATAATCAATCCCCAGTAGGTATCGGTCAGTTTGAGCGCCGACAGCACCACGTACAGCGGAATAACGACCATGACGCCGGGCGCGATGTAGGCCAGGAAGTAGAAGCGCGCCCCCAGGCGGGTGAAGCGCACCGGCACCCGCGCCAGGCTGTAGGCGGCCAGGCTCGAGGTGCAGATGGCAATTACTGCCGTTGCCACCGCCAGGATGATGCTGTTGCGGAACCAGATGGCGAAGTTCGGGTCCGACAGCGCCTTGAAGAAGTTCTCCAGCGTCGGGCTGAGCGTGATCAGCGAGAACTCGGTCGTCTTGATCTCCGCCTCGGGCTGGAACGACGACTTGATCAGCCACCAGATCGGTAGGAAGTAGACGATCATCAGGCAGAGCAGCACCGTGATCTTGATAGCGCGCTTGATCGTGCGCGGCCGGATGCGGGGCGGCTGGTGGAGGTGGACGCCGGCGCCGGTCAGGGGGGCGGCGGGCTGGCTCATCGCTCCTCCTTGGGCTGGACGCGCAGCAACACGAAGACCATCGCCATGAGGAAGACCATCATGACGACGGTGATGCTGGCGGCGCGGCCCATCTGGAAGACACCAAAGGCTTCGTCGTAGAAGAAGATCGGCATGATCAGCGTCCGGTTCAGCGGACCGCCACCGGTCAGGAGGAACGGTAGATCGAAGCCGTTGAAGATGCTGATCGCCCGCAGGATCGAGGCGATCACGATCACCATCCGCAAACTCGGCAGCGTGATGTACCAGAGTTGCTGCCAACCGCTGGCGCCGTCGATCTGGGCCGCCTCCTCGATCTCCGTGGGGATCGCTTGCAGGCCGGCCAGCAGCACCAGGATCACGAACGGCATGCCCTTCCAGGCCAGCACCGCCAGCACGCCCCACAGCGCGAGGTTCGGGTCGCCGAACAAGTTGATCGATAGCGGCTCGGAGATCAGGCCCAGCGGCAGGAGGATAGCGTTCGGCAACTGATTGATGATGCCGTAGGTCGGGTGTGCCATCGCTTTGGCCAGCCAGGCGACGACGACGGTCGGAATGGCCCACGGCAGGATGAAGATGGCCCGCACCAGCGGGTAGCCGCGGAACGGCTCATTGAGCAGCAGCGCGATCGTCAGGCCGGCGACCATCTCCAGCGTCACCACGCCGACCATCAAGATCAGGGTATTGCTCAGCGCCAGCCAGAACAGCTCGTTCTGGGCCAGCCAGACGAAATTGTCGGGGAAGTTGAACACGATGCCGCGGTCGGGGCGCAGCAGGTTGTAGGAGTTGAGGCTCAGCAGCAGCGTATTGGTGATCGGGTAGACCTGCACCGCCAGCAGCACCAGCGTCGCCGGCAGCAGCAGCATGACGGCGAAGAAGCCGCGCGACTGGATCAGGTGGGTCCAGCGCCGGCCCAGGCTGTCGCCAACGGCGACCGACTGGGCCGGGCGCGTGGCCTCGGACATTACCGGTTCTCCTTGACGATTTTTTCCGCCTCGCCCTGGGCCCACTTGAGGGCTGCGTCCGGCTGCTCGCCGGTGTAGATCTTGATCAGGAGGTCATTGTAGGTCTTCTTGGCGATCAGGAAGTTGGTGAACGGGTTCGGACCCCAATCCTCGCCGGGGAAGGTGTTGATCTCGGCGGCCTTGCGGCCGTTCTCCGGCACGTGCCAGATAACCTCGGGAATGAACTTCTTGTACTGCGGGTCCTCGACGACCGACTTGCGCTGTGGGATGAGACCGAAGTCGATCGTCCGGAAGCCTTCGAGGTAGTTCTCCTTGGTGAAGAACCACTTCATCAGATCGTAGAGGAGTTCTTGATGCTTGCTCTGCGGCGTCCAGCCCTAGTAGGACACGCCGTTAGCCGCGCCGCGTTTGCCGTCGCTACTCGGTCCCTTTGGCACCGGCGCCGAACCGACGTTCGGCGCCAGCTCCGGCTTGGTCTTGTACAGGCCGTTAGCGAAGGACGTGCTCGACAGCGTCGTGGCGCACTTGCCCTCGAAGAAGAACGTGTTGGTGTTGCCGTAGTTCATGCTTTCGGCGCCCTTCTGCATGTAGGGCACCAGTCGCTTGACATAGTTCATGGCTTCGAGGTTCTCTTTGGCCGGGAACATCGGTTTTTCCTTGTCGGCCTTGTCCCAGGTGAAGCCATTGTTGGGGCCGACCATGTTCTGCCAGAAGAAAAGCGCGTGATGAATGGCGAAGAAGCCGACCGTGCCGGAGATCTCCTGGCCGGCCTTGTCCTTGCCAGTCAGTGCCTTGGCAACCTGTTCCATCTCATCCCAGTTGGTCGGTGGTTTCAGCCCCTTCTCCGTGAGCATGTCCTTGCGGTAGTAGAGCAGGTGGGGAAAGCCGACGAATGGGATCGACCAGATCTTGCCGTCGAACGAGACGGCGTCGACGGCCGGCTTCCAGAAGTCGTCCTGGCCCAGTTCCTTGAGGACGCGCGACACATCGGCCAGCACGCCGATCTGCGCCCAGTTATTGACGCGCGGCGACTCGGCGGGGTCCAGGATGTCCGGCAACACGCCGCTGGCCTTGCCGGCGAGCAGCTTGGTATGGATGTCGTTGTTGTCCAGCTCCTCGACCTTGACGGTGGCGTTGGCCTTGTCGCCCCATCTCTTGAACAGCTCCGGCCGGCCGGCAAAGCGCGCCGCAGTCGGCATGAAGGTCCAGAAGACCAGCTCGACCGGCGCCTTGCTGGAGGCGGGCGCGGCAGCCGGGGCGACGGTGGCCGCCGGCTTGGCCTCCGCTGGCTTCGTCTCGGCGGCCTTGGTCGGTGCGGGCGGCTGGGCCGCCGGCATGCAGGCGGCCACCAGACTGCCGAGGCCAGCCAGACCGGCAACCCCCAGCAGGCGGCGACGAGTCAGAAACCCATCCGAGGCATGGCTGCGCAGTGTCGGCTCCTTCAGCTTCATGCGGCACAATAGACTTTCGGTTGCGTCAGGATAGCATCATCCATCACGGAGCGTCAATATCGGGTCAGCGAGCGTCTTGCGCGCCTGTCAACCGCGGGCTGGTCCGGCCCCGCGGATGGTGGTGTACGATCGCATCCCGGCGCGCTATACTCCTGACCGGCTCGTCCTGCCGTGGTGGAGTGGCGTGCGGTGCAACGATGACTAAGGAGGCGAGTGGTCCATGCCCGCTGCATCGATCATCATTCGGACCAAGAATGAGGGCAAGTACATCGGCCGGTGTCTGCAGCAGGTCTACCGCCAGGAGTACCGTGATTTCGATGTCATCATGGTCGATTCGGGGTCGACCGACGGCACGCTGGAGATCGCCGAGCGGTTCCCGGTGCGGCTGATGTCGATCCGACCGGAGGCTTTCACCTACGGGTACGCGCTCAATGTCGGCATCGCCGAGACCAGCGCGCCGATCGTCGTCAGCCTCAGTGGTCACTCGATCCCCTATGACGGGCGCTGGCTGGGCAACCTGGTGCGGCGCTTCGATAATCCAAAGGTGGCCGGCGCCTACAGCCGACAGGTCTGCTATCCGACCAGCCCGATCTACGAGAAGATCTTCGTCTACTCGATGTACGGTCATCCTGTCCGTATCCCGATATTCAGCGACTTGTTCTTCAACAACGCGGCCGCGTCGGTACGGCGTGATTTATGGACCCAGTTCCCATTCGATGAAACCCTGCCGGGCAGCGAAGACCACGCCTGGACGCTGGAGGCGCGCTCGCGCGGTTACCGGGCGATCTATGCCCACGACTCGGTCGTCATCCACTCGCATGAGGAGTCGCTGGCGCGATTCATGCGGCGACGGATCGTTGAGGGGCGCGGTCTGAACCAGATCTACACCGCGCGCGGCAAGCCAGCGCCAGCGCCGTCGCTGCGCATGCTGGAGCGTCTGGAGCGCTGGGAGACCGCTGAGCGCGTCCGCGAGCGCGAGCGCGAGCGCCTGCGCCAACTGCGCGAGCACGACCGCGAGCGGCTGCGCCACCGGTAGGTGCTGGGTCCACCCAGTCTACGCCGTCCGCTTGTCACATGGTGGGGGATGCAGGATGGGCGGCGTGGTCACGGTAGACGGGCACGGCCGGTCCCCGCTCGCGGGAGCGGGGACCGGTGAGGGCCTTCTCCAGTGACTGCCGCCGATTCAGCTCAGCCGATACCCCCACTCCCAGCACCCAGCACCCGATCTCTACAGGGTCTGGCCGGCGTCGATGACCATGATCTGGCCGGTGACGACGGCGGCGGTGCCAAGGTAGAAGGCCAGGTCGGCGACGTCGTCGGGGCCGGCGACCTTCTTGAGGGGGTTGCGTTCGGCCATCGTCTGGGCGGCGTTGGGTCGGGCGGCATGCCAGCGCGTGTCGACGAAGCCAGGCGCGATAGCGTTGACGCGCACCTGAGGCGCGAGCGCGCGGGCGAGCGACTTGGTGAGCGTGATGGCGGCGCCCTTGGTGACGCTGTAGGGGATCGATGATCCCAGGCCGGTGAAGCCGGCGACCGAGGCGATGGTGACGATGGCGCCGCCGCGTTCCTTGAGCGAGGAGGAGCAGGCCCGGCTGGCGTACCAGACACCAAGCACGTTGACGCTGAACAGGCGCTGCCAGGCCTCGTCGGTGATGGCATCCAGGTCGGTCACGTCGGCAAAGACGGTCGTGCCAGCGCTGTTGATCAGCACGTCGACGCCGCCCCACTGCTCCTGGACGGTGGCGACCATGACCCGAACCTGGGCCTCGTCGGCGACATCAGCTTGCAGCGCCAGCGCCGCGCCACCAGCGGCGGCGACATCCTGGGCCGTCTGACGGGCCTCGTCGGCCGAGCGGGCGTAGCCAATGCCGATGCGCGCGCCGTGACGCGCAAAGGCCAGCGCCGTGGCGCGGCCAATGCCGGTGGCGCCGCCCGTGATCAGAACCACCTTGTCGCTGAGATCCACTGTTGCTCCTCCCCACTCTGCCGCGAGATCGGTGGCCAGTATAGCATGGTCGCTGGCGGTGGCCGGCGGTGACGCACGCGCAGGCGCCGGCGATGGCGCCCGCGTGGTTGCCCCCAACCCGGCCGGCCGGTACGATCTGGGCAGTGGTCGGTGTGGAAACCGCCCCACATGCGGAAGGACAGAACACCGTGAAAGTCGTGCTGGCTGACGAGATGGGCTTCTGCTTTGGCGTGGAGCGCGCGCTAGAGCTGATCCAGGCGGCGGCCGGGCGTGGCAAGCCGGTCCACACGATGGGCGACGTCATCCACAACCCACAGATCGTGGCCGACCTGGAGCGGCGCGGTGTGGGCGTCGTCGAGCGCGACCAGCCGCAGTCCGTGCGCGCGGGCGTGGTGGCGGTCACGGCGCATGGCGCACGACCAGGCATCCGCGACGAGGCGGAAGCGCTGGGCCTGGAGTTCATGGATACGACCTGTCCGCTGGTGACCAAGGTCCACAAGCTGGTGCGCCGGCTGGCTGACGAGAACTACACCATCGTCGTCTACGGCGATGCCAGCCACCCCGAGGTGCGCGGCACGCTGGGTTGGGCCGGCCCGACGGCGGTGGCCGCCAAGCGGGTCGCCGATCTCCCCTGGTACGGCCAGAAGACGCGGGAAGGTCAGCCGGCGCGCTGGCCCCGCAAGCTGGCGGTCGTCGTTCAGACGACGCAGGAGCTGCGTGGCCTGACCGCGTTCGCCCAGGAGCTGGCCGGGCATGTCCTGCCGCTGGGCGGCGAGCTGCGCATCTGCAACACGATCTGCCGGCCGACGACGGACCGACAGGATGCCATCCTGCCGCTGGCCGAGCAGTCGGACGTGGTCCTGGTGATTGGTGGGCGCAAGAGCGCCAACACGCGCCACCTGCGCGACATCGCCGAGAGTTGCGGTAAGCCGGCCTACCACATCGAGGGCACGGCTGACATTGATCTGGCCTGGTTCGCCGGCGCGCGCACAGTTGGCATCACCGCCGGTGCGTCCACGCCGGCCTACCTGATTGACGAGGTCGCCGCCTTCGTGCGGGCGCTGCCTGAGCCAGCCTGAGGCATGGGCGGATCGAGGCCAGGGTGACGGGCGGCTCGGCGCCGTCTGACCGGCGGATTGCAAAGCCATCCCGTCATCAGGCGCTCACGACCGCCAGTGTCATGCATAGCGGATGACGCTGCGGCGCACCTCGCCCTGCTCGAGTTGCTCGTAGGCGTGGTTGAGGTCCTTCAGCTCGATTGACTGACTGATCAGTTCGCGCAGCAGGTAGCGGCCATCCATGAACAGGTCGACGAACATCGGCAGGTCGACCCGCTGGCGTGAGGCGCCGAACGTGCTGCCGGTCAGAATGCGCTCCTGCAGGAGCATCGTCGGGTCGATCGACAGGCGCGTGCCAGTGGGAGCGACGCCGATCATGACGGCCATGCCGCCACGGTGGACAGCATGAAACGCCTGCTCCATCGTGCGCGCGTGGCCGACGACCTCGAAGGCGTAGTCGGCGCCGCCGCGGCCGCAGATTTCCTGGATGCGCTGGACGGGGTCCTCACGGGCGGCATTGACCAGGTGCGTCGCGCCGAACTCGCGTGACCATTCCAGCTTCTGGTCGAGGATGTCGACGGCGATGATCTTGGCCGCACCGACCAGCCGCGCCGCCTGGATCGCGTTCAGCCCGACACCGCCGCAGCCGAAGACTGCCACCGTCGCGCCGGCCGGCACCTTCGCCCGGTTCATGACCGCGCCGGCGCCGGCGGTGACGCCGCAACTGATGAGGCAGACGACGTCGAGGGGCGCATCCTTGCGGATCGGGATGACGCTCTGCTGCGGCAGTACGGTCCGTTCGGCAAACGAGGCAACCTGCAAGTAGTGGTAGATCTCCTGGTCGCCCTTGCGGAAGCGGGTGGTGCCGTCGTGCATGAGGTAGCGCGGCTTGTCGCGCAGGTCGCACATGTTCGGTCGGCCGACAATGCACCAGGGGCAGACGCCGCACGACGGCACGTAGGAGGTCAGGACGTGGTCGCCGACCTGGACAGTAGTCACGTTTGGCCCGATCGCTTCGACAATGCCGCCGCCCTCATGGCCATAGACACACGGACTCGGGTGCGGCACGAGTCCCTTCATGTGGTGCAGGTCGCTGTGGCAGACGCCGCTGGCGACGTAGCGCACCAGTACCTCGCCATCGCGCGGCGGCAGCAACTCGATCTGCTCGATGATGGCGCCCTGGCCGGCCTCGTAGTGGACGGCGGCCTTGACTTGCATGGCAGTCCTCCCCGATGTGATGAGTGATGAGTGATGAGTGATGAGTGATGAGCGGGTTGCGAACGGTGGGGCATGGGAGCGTGGCGAACGTGAGGGTACACGGTTGGCGTACCATGCGCCAGCGGGTCACGCGGCGGGGGACTGTGCCACGCACTGGCCGCAGCCGAGGCCAACGTCCTTCATCACTGGCACAAGAAGACGCCCGCGTGGGTGGTGAGGCGCAACGCGCCGTGGCGGGCGAAAACGTCGGCGATGCGACGCTCGAGGTCGGCCAGGATGGCCGGCCAGGCGGCCGGGTCCGGTAGGGCGGGCAACAGGTCGATCATGCTGGCGGCGTAGGCGACAACGGGGGGCGCCACGGTGATGACCAACTGGCCGATGGCGTCGCGGCGCTCGACGGTGTCGAAGGCTGCTCGGAGCGGACCGGCGCCACTGTCGAGATCGAAGCCGAGCGCCAGCCCGGCCTGAATGGCCGTGGTGTCACCGGTCACGGCGGCCGTGGCGGCGCAGAGCAACTCGGCTAGCTCAGCCAGATGGTCTTGGCCGTTGGTCGTGGCCAGGAGTTGGCCCCCCGGGCGCAGAACGCGGCGCAGCTCGACCAGCGTGGCGGCGAGATCGGGGACATGGTAGAGCATGTGCATGGCCAGCACGGTGTCGCAGGCGGCATCGGCCAGCGGCAGTGCGACGGCATCGGCGGCAACCAGCGGCGGTACGGGCGCGGCCGGCGGCCAATGCTGGCGGGCGGCGGCGAGCATTCCGGCCGACCGGTCGATGCCGAGCAGGCGGGCTGGTGGCGCCGGCCGGGTCACCAGCCGGTGCAGCGCCCGGCCATTGCCGCAGCCGACATCCAGCACCGTCTCGCCACCGGTCCAGCGCGCCTGGTCCAGCGCCCAGCCATGGAAGTCGAGCGGCGGCCGGCGCCAGGCGTAGATTGACTGGCGGGCGGCCAGGTCAGCATCACTGGCGTAGGCGGTGGCGACGTCTGGCACCGAGGAAGGCGCTGGCGGAGGAATCCGGCTGGGCGTGACGGCCTGGCCGGCGCCAACCGTCGGCGCCGCGCCGGCCGCTTCGGCGCGCAGCGCCGCCAGCCGCCGCTGGTCGGCCGGGGTGAGGGGTGCGGTCGCCAGCAGGTCGGGCCGCTGCGCCAGGGTGCGCCGCAGCGCCTGATCGCGCCGCCATCGCTCGATGTTGGCATGGTGGCCGGACAGCAGGACGTCGGGCACGGCCAGGCCACGGAATTGGGCTGGTCGGGTGTAGTGCGGGTACTCCAGCAGGCCGGTGGTGAACGACTCGTCGGCAGTGCTGGTGGCGTCGATCGCGCCCGGCAGCAGGCGCACGACGCTGTCGATGACGACCATCGCTGGCAACTCGCCACCGGTCAGGACGTAGTCGCCGATGGAGATCTCCTCGGGCTGGAGCAGATCGAGGATGCGCTGGTCGAAGCCCTCGTAGTGACCGCACAGCAGGATGAGCTGGGAGCACACGGCCAGATCGGCGGCCAACGCCTGGGTAAAGGGCCGCCCACCGGCGCCCATGAGCAGCAGGCGCGCGGCCGGATCGGCGCTGGCGCGCACGGCCTCGACGGCGGCGACGACCGGCGCTGGCTTGAGGACCATGCCCGCGCCGCCGCCATACGGGTAATCGTCGGCGGTGCGGTGGCGATCGGTCGCCCAGGCGCGGATGTCGTGGATGGCGATCTCGACTAGCCCACGCGCCCGCGCTCGCTGGACGATCGACTCGTCGAGCGGGCCCGCCATCATGGCGGGAAAGAGGGTCAGGACGTCAATGCGCATGGGTGCCTCGGCGCCGGTGATGCCTGGCTTCGGGCGCTTGTCGAGGGCTGGCGGGCCGGCCAGCGCGCGCCCAAAAACAGGGTGATGACAAGGCCGCCAAGATATGGTAAACTATGTCAGCGGTGAACCCAACGAGACTCTTCTCCGCGGTCGCATCCGAGGACAGATGTGACGGGTAGAGGCGCTGTGGGCCATCCGGCGAACGATGTTTCCATACTGACTGTCCCAGCGCGAGCGCGGACGAGGAGATCTCCCAACGATGAGCATTGCTGACAAGACCCTGACCTGTCGCGACTGCGGCACCCAGTTTGTCTGGACCGCTGGCGAGCAGGAATTCTATCAGTCCCGTGGGCTGACCAACGCGCCGGGCCGGTGCCCGAGCTGCCGCCAGGCCCGCAAGTCCAGCGGCGGCTACAGCAGCGGCGGCGGCAGCTTCAGCAGCGGTGGCGGCGGCGGCTACGACCGCGGTCCTCGCCAGATGTACCCGGCCACCTGCGACAACTGCGGCAAGCAGACAGAAGTGCCGTTCCAGCCGACCAGCGGCAAGCCGGTCTACTGCTCGGACTGCTTCCGCGAGCGCCGCTCGTCCGGCGGTGGCTATGGCGGTGGTGGCAGCAGCTCCGGCAGCCGCTACTAGTCTCCTAGCCGGCTGAAGCCGACCCGCTCGATGCGCCCTGGGTTGTCCTCCCCAGGGCGTTTCGTTATGCCCCGCACATGTGACTCCCTGCCCCTACGACGGCTCGTCGCGGAAGTGGAGTGAGGCAGACAGGCCGTCGTGGCCGACCGTCGTGTGGGGGAACACGGCCCGCGCTTCCGACAGGAACTGCTTGGGGCGGTCGAGGCTCGGGCTGAAATGCGTCAGCCAGAGCTGGCGGGCGCCGGCCTCGGCCGCCAACTCTGCCGCCTGGCGGAACGTCATATGGCCATTTTCGTGGGCCTTGGCCGCGTCCTCCGTCGCGCCGTACATGCCTTCGCAGACGACGAGATCGGCCGGGCCGATGAAGGACGGCAGCGCCGGCGTGGTGCGTGTGTCGGTGATGTAGACGACGCGCAGCCCCGGCCGCGGCGGCCCCAGCACATCATCGGGCGTAGCGGAGCCGCCCTCCCAGGCGACATCCTCGCCGCGCTGGAGCAGGCGCCACAGGGGCAGCGGCACGCCCAGCACGCGCGCGCGCTCGGGCTGGAACGGCCGGCCGCGCGCCAGATCGACGCGGAAGGCGAGGCACGGCGGCCCGTGATCGACGGCCTGGCAGGCGCCGGTCAGGCCGCCAGGCAGCGAAAACTCCTCGCCACCGGCCAGCTCGACGAACTCGATGGGGTAGGGCAGGTAGCCGGTGACGCTGAGGAGCGCGCCGATGCGCCGATGCGTGCCGCGCGGGCCGATGATCTGGACCGGCTCGATCCGCTCAGAGTGGGCCAACTGCAGCAGCAGGCCGGGCAGCCCCATGATGTGGTCAGCGTGCAGATGCGACAGGCAGATGGCGCCGACCCAGCGGAAGCCCCAGCCACGCATCTTCCAGGTAATCTGCGTGCCTTCGCCGCAGTCGAACAGAACCATGTCGCGGCCACTGCGCAGCAGCAGCACTGACAGCCAGCGACCTGGCAGCGGCATGGTCCCGCCGGTGCCGAGCAGGCAGACATCGATCACGCGTGCGGCCTCCGCGGTGGGGCGAGTGGGTCAATGGATCAGTGAGGCAGCCGGCCCGCCGCCGGTCAGGGCAACACCTGCAGGCTGCGAGGCGTCGCGCCTGCCACACAGGGTACCACCTGGACCCCCGCTTCCGCCGGGGTGACAGGTGGACGCAGGTGACGTTGTGGACCCAGTGGCCGAGACGGACAGGAGCGGCCGGCCCCCTCTCCCGCGCATGGGAGAGGGGACGGGTAAGGGACTCTCGCCCATTCTGGCCCGCGTGACCACGAGCAGACTACGGAATGAAGCCCATGACGGTGTGGCCGCCGCTGATGGCCGGGTTGTACTGGAAGTACATCGGCCGCTCGACGACGACGCCGCCGGCGTGCGTCGTCGACACCCGCGCCGAGACGGCCAGCCCCTTGCCATCGCCGCCCCGCCCAACGCCAAAGGTCGCCTCGTGGACCAGCACCGTTGTCGTGCGGCTGTTGGCCGGCACCGTCAGCTGCACCGGCGCCCTGGGCGGCCCCGCTCCCAGCTGGTAGGTGATCGTCACCTGCGCCGAGCTGGCGTTCGGGTTGAGGATCACCAACTCCTCGAAGAAGCCCGGGCCGGTGAAACCCTCGGCGAACAGCCAGGTGCCGGCCGGGCCGGGCGCGCCCATCACATCGTGCCCACCGTTGATCGCCGCATCGTACCGGAAGTACATCGGCCGCTCGACGATCAGCGGCACGCCGTTGGTGCTGGCCACCTTGATGCCGACCCGCTTGCCCGGTCCGACCCCCTTGTCGGCCTCGTGCACCTTGACCGTCTCGCGCCGGTTGGCCGGCACGGTGTACAGCACGTCCTTCGTGCCCTCATTGACGACGTAGTAGGTCAGCTTGACCTGGGCGTCCTGATTGGTCGGGTTGACCATCGTCAGGTAGGTGTGCCAGCCGGTCCGGGTGTCGCCGGTCGGGAAGTACCAGGTCGTCCGTGGCTCGGACGCCCCCATGACGTTGTGGCCGCCGGTGATGTTGAGGCCGTTGCCATAGGTGAAGTACATCGGCCGCTCGACGACGACGCCGACGCCGTTGGTGCTCTCGACCAGCGCGCTGACGGCCTGGTTGCGCCCGACGCCCTCGGCCGTCTCATGCACGTTGACCGTCTTGCGGCTGCGCGCCGGCACGGTGATGTCCTTCGCGACTTCCGGCGCATCGGTGCGGAAGTAGGTGATCTTGACCAGCGCCGGCTGGGCGCTGTCGTTCATCAGCGTCAGGAACTCCTCGAAGCCGAGGCCGGTCCAGCCTTCGGCGAAGTACCATTTGGTGCGCGGCTGCTGCACGCCCATGACGTTGTGGCCGCCGGTGACCGGGCCGGCGCTGCCGTTGAAGGTGAAATACATCGGGCGCTCGACGACGATGCCGGTGCCGTTGGTGCTCTCGACCTTGGCGCTGACCGCCCAGCCTTTGCCGTTGTTGCGCCCGACGCCCTCGCTGTCCCCGTAGACGACGATGGTTACCCGACTGTTGGGCTGCACCGTCTTCGTCCTGGGAACTGGGTTGGCGCCGGTCAGATAGTACGTGATGCGGACCTCAGCGACCTTGTCGTTGGGGTTCTGGATGGTCAGGTACTCGTCGAAGCCAGGGCCGGTGTAGCCCTCGGCGAAGTACCAGGTGCTGGCGCCGATGCCGTAAGCCGTCGCCGGCGCCTCCTGGACGGCGACCTCGACATCATCCAGGAAGACGCCCTCGGCCTGGGTGCCGTCGTTGGCCGAGGAGAAGTAGAAGCCGAGGTAGACGAACTGACCCTTGAACTGGCTCAGGTTGACCTCGAACGAGCGCCATGAGCCTTCGGCGCCCGACTGCGGGCTCCACGAGCTGGGGATCGGGTTGACGAAGACCTGCCCGCCCGTCAGCTTGTCGTAGTCGGTGGCGACGTAGACGCGGACCAGGTCGGCACTGCCCAGGTTCCAGGCCAGCCGGAAGGTGAGCGCCGCGTCGGTGCCGCCGGTCAGGTCGATCTTCTGCTCGGTGATCATCCACGTCGAGTAGTTGGTCGGATACGGCTCGTTGCAGCCCTTGCCGACCTTGGGGTTGGCCGAAAGCGTGTCCTGATAGCACTTGAGCGTCGTCCAGGCCGGGGTGGTGCCAGGGAAACGCGTCGACTGACTGCCCCAGACGTTCGTGGACAGACCGCCCTCGAAGTTGTCGCGGAAGCGCACCGTCCACGGCCGGATGGTGACCGTCGCCTGGTAGGTGCTGACCTGGCCGATGCTGTCGGTGTTGCGCAGGCGGCCGCGCACCGTCCGGTTGCCGGTCGATGAGTTCGGCAACACGTTGCAGGTGGCCGTAGCCTTGGCCGAGTAGGCGCCGAAGCTGGCCCCGTCGCCACAGTCGAAGCTGTACTCGAGTTTGGCCAGGTCACCGGCGCCGGGATCGACCGGCTTGCCCAGGCTGAGGACGAAGCTGCTGCCGCGGTTAGCGCTCGTTGGCGCGTACAGCGTCGCCGTCGGCGCCACGTTGGATATGGTGACGGTGGTCGACTTGGTGGCGCAGACGGTCTCGGTCGCGTTGCAGACCTTCAGCACGACGATGACCTGGGCTGGGCCGCTGATGCTGGCGGCCGAGAAGTTCACCGATTTGGTCTGGCCGAGGAACGGGCCGCCTTCCGCGTCACGGTACCACCGGTAGATCAGTGTTGAGCCAGTGGGGTCGCTGCCCGTCGAACCGGTGCCGTTGAGCGTGACGCTGCCGCCCTCGGCGACGGTGTAGGGCCCCTGGGCATTGACGTTGATCGGTGGCGCCGTCGGCGACACCTGCAGGAAGAGGTTGCTGCCGGCAGCCGCGTCAGCGTTGTAGTTGGTGTCACCGGCGTAGCTGGCAACGATGTCGTAGGTGCCGATGTTGAGGATCGGGTTGAGCAGGACGGCCGTGCCATCACCGCCAACCGGCGCGGTCCCAAAATTGACTGTGCCGCCCGATAGATAGCCGAACGTTACGGTGCCCGTTGGGATACCGCCGCCGGGTGCAACGACGTTGACTTTCGCCCGCAGACTATAGGTCTGGCCGATGCCGACTGGGTTGTCGGTGGCCGTGACCACGACATTCGTATCGGACTTGTTGACCGTGTACGCCGTGCTGGTTGAGCGGGGCACATACCCCGCATCGCCACCGTACTCCGCCGTGATCGTGTGGGCGCCGAGCGGCAACTTGAGGTTGTTGAGCGTGGCGACCCCAGACCCATTCAGGGTGCCTGTCCCCAGCGTGGTTGCGCCCTCTTTGAACGTGACGGTTCCCGTGGGCATGGGATTGCCATAGATATCCTGTTGAAAGGTGGCGGTCATCGTGACTGCCTCGCCAAAGCGGGCGGGACTGGCAGAGGACGTCAGTGACGTACTTGGCGTGGACTTCTTCACGCTCAGCGTGGTGGACCCGGATGCCGTGCCGGCATTAAAGAGGAACCCGCACGACGAACAATAGATATTCGCCTGTATGGAGTGGTCGCCGATCGTGCTGAATTGATAGCTCGTATACCACCACCACTTGCTGCCATCCCACCAGTAACCCTGTTCATTGACACCAACACCGTCAATAACAAACCAAACGTCCCAGAATCCAGACACGGCCGCACTACCATAGATCCAAGCCGTCTGTTTTCGCACTGGCGACGTGGACGTGTTGGGATAGATTTCCATACCCACGCACGGTTGCAGGAAACATGGATCGATTGGATCGATGATGATCAGGCTGGCCTCGGGTGCTTCGCCATCCGGATTGGGCGTGGCCGTCGGCGATGGCGGTGGCGGCGGACTCGGCGACGCCGGCGGGGGTGTGGCTTGCGCTGCTTGCACGGGCGGTGGTGCTGGCTCGGTCCCCGCTGATGCTGCGGCGACCGAAGGAGGCGGCTCGGCCCCGACAACAGACGGTCCAGGCAGCGGCCCAAGCAGCAGGGCGATCACCGCTAGGGCCAGACCAACGTGTCGCAAGCGGGGCATCGTCGCATCCTCCAACGCATGCCGGCCCATAGAGCAGGCCGGAGTTCGCTTCACTCTATGCAGAGAACGCTGCGGCGTCTTCGATTTGCGTCAAACAAACGCAGTGTTATGAAACCGTCTCAGTATACACGTGATTCGACGCGACGTCTAGGTGTCCCATTGGGCGCGATCGGCTGGCCATCCGGCCGATGCGGCCCTCAGACGGGATTCGGTAGCGTTCAGCCGGGCCGGCCCGAGGCGGGGGTCGGCAGCGCGCGTAAGGGAGGCGGCGTGGCAGACAGGCCGGGTATCGGGGTGATCGGCGCGGGCGCGGTGGCGATGATGCGACATTTGCCGGCCTTCGCCGAGGCGCGCGCCGCCGGCACGGCGACGATCGCCGCGATCTACGACCTCGATCCGGACCGCGCGCGTCAGGCCGCGGCCGCCTTCGAGATCCCGGCCGTCTGCGAGTCAATCGACGCCTTGCTGGCGCTGCCGGCGGTGACGGCGGTCAGCGTCTGCACGCCGAACGTGGCGCACCACGCGCACGCCATGGCCGCGCTGCGCGTCGGCAAGCACGTGCTGTGCGAGAAGCCGCTGGCGCTGACGCTGGCCGAGGCGCGGGAGATGACGGTGGCGGCGGCGGCGGCCGGTGTCATCACCGGCATCAACTTTCGCTACCGCTGGATTCCAGCAGCCCGCTTCGTGACCGACCTCGTCGCCAGCGGCGCGCTGGGCCGCATCTACCACGGCGTCTTTCACTACTTCAATGGCTCGATGGCCGACCCGGCGACGCCGGCCGCCTGGCGGGCCCAGCGGGCGCAGGCCGGCACGGGCGTGCTGGGCGACCTCGGCTCGCACCTCATCGATCTGGCGGCCAGTTGGCTGGGCGAGGCGACTGCCGCCGGCGGCGAGTTGCTGACCTTCACTGCCGAGCGCCCCGACGGCGACGGCGGCCGTATCCCCATCGACACCGATGATGCGGCGGCCTTCACCGTTCACTATGCCGGCGGCGCGGTCGGGCACTTCGTCGCCAGCCGGTCCGTTATGGGCCGGGGCAACTTCCAGCGCATCGAGCTCTACGGCAGCGGCGGCGGCGTCACCTACGAGTTCGACAAGTGGGACCGCGGTGGCGATCTGGTGCGCGTCTGCCTGGGGGGCGCGCAGGCGCGGAATGGCGGCTACGCGACGGTCCAGGTCTCGCCGGACCACCTGCTCGGCACGCCGGCCGGGCCGCTGCTGGAGTGGGTGACCGCCGTACGCGAAGGCCGCCCGGCGGCGCCGTCTTTCGCCGACGGTCTGCGTTGCCAGGAGATCATGGCCGCCATCGAGACCAGCGCCGCCGAGGGGCGGATGGTGACGCTGCCGCTGGGGCAGTGATGCGTGATGCGTGATGCGTGGGGGCGAGGGTCCCTGCGCTCGTTGTGCGCCGCCGGCGCCAACCGGGGCGATGCCCGGTCGCTACCGCGTGTGGATCGAGCCGCGCACGTAGTCGGCGTCGTCGGAGATGAGCCAGGCGAGAATGCGCCCGACGCCGGCCGGGTCGCCCAGCGCCGGCCGGGCGGCGTCCATCGCCGCCTGCCGCGAATCGCCGCGCAGCTCGGCCTGCTTGCCGATGTGGTTCAGTTTCATCTCAGTCGCGATGCCGCCGGGACAGACGTCGTGCAGCCGAATGCCGCGCGGCGCCAGGTGCGCCTCCAGCGCCAGCGCCAGGCCATGCACGCCACCCTTGCTGGCGCCATAGGCCATCGACGAGCTGCCGCCGCGCACGCCGGCGCCGGAGGAGAGCAGCACCACCACGCCGCCGGGCTTGGGCAGGTGCGGCACAGCGTGCTTGACGGCCAGGAAGGTGCCGCGCATGTTCACGTCCAGCACCGTCCGGAAGATATCGTCCCCGAGGTCCTCGACGGCTACCCAGTCGCCGCGCAGGATGCCGGCGCAGGTGATGAGCGCGTCCAGCCGGCCGTAGGTCTCGACCGCCGCCATAATCAGCCGGCGACTGTCGTCCTCGCTGGTCACATCGGTCGGCACGAATGTCGCCCGCCCGCCGGTGGCGGTGATGGCGGCGACGGTTGCCGCGCCCTGCTCGCCCAACTGGTCGCCGATGACGATGGCCGCGCCATCAGCCGCGCAGCACTCGGCTGCCGCCCGCCCGATCCCCCGCGCCCCGCCCGTGATGACGACCACCCGACCCGCCAGCCGCATGCCCGTGCTCCTCTCCCGCCACCATCGCGCCGGCCGCCAGTATCGGCGTGGCGGTGAGGGCCGGTCAAGACTACAGCATTCGCGGGGAGTGCGTCAGAGTGTCGCGGCGGCGCCAGTGGCCGGCGGTTGAAATCGCGCCTCGGGGGACTGCGGGCCACGAATCCCGCCTCCGCAGGTTAGGCCGGAACCCAACCTAGTCCGCGCAGGCGGACTTTGTGGCGCGGCAGCGCCCCTGAAGCGCGACTGCAGTCGCCGGCTCCTGTCGAAGTGGGCGTCGCGTCGACCGAACCCATCGCCACAACGGCCTCCCCGATGCGGTGCGCATCACAGGAGGCCGTCGCGCGGTAGCTGGCTATTGCGGATGAGGCGTGAGCGTGGAGGCGAGGGGACTCGAACCCCTGACCTCTACAGTGCGATTGTAGCGCTCTCCCAGCTGAGCTACGCCCCCGCGTGCCTCATCAGCCGGGACAGTATACGGCCCGGCCCAGGGGGCGTCAACCTGCTTGACGCCGCCGGCCGCGCTCGCTACACTGTGCCTGCCGCGGACAGGCCAGCCCTCGCTGCTGTTGTCGCGTGCGCGTCGGACGGGCCGGCTGCACTGGTTCAACCGTCGTGAGCGCTGGACACGGAGGGGGCATGGGGCGCACGCACTCCGAGAACCGACCAGCCTGGGCTGACACCTCGGTCCGGGCGGCCGGCGCTCAACCGCACCTCCTGGCCTACAGCCGGCTCGGCCGGCACCTCGAGGGCTGGCTGTTCGCCTCCCCCTGGGTCATCGGCTTCCTCGTCTTCACCGCCGGGCCGATGCTGTTCGCGGCGGTGATGGCCTTCACCAGTTGGGACCTGCTCACCGCGCCGCGCTGGGTCGGCCTGGAGAACTTCCAGCAGGTGCTGGGCGGCGACCCGCTGGTGCTGCACGCGCTGCGTGTCACGACGATGTACGCCATCATCGCCGTGCCGCTGCACGTCGTCTTCGGCATGGCGCTGGCGCTGCTGCTCAACTCCGGCATTCGCGGCCTGCGCTTCTACCGCACGGCCTTCTTCATGCCGTCGGTGCTGGCCGGCGTGGCCGTGGCGCTTCTGTGGCGCTGGGTCTTCTCCGGCCAGTTCGGCCTGGCCAACCTGTTCCTCGGCTACCTCGGCATCGAGGGGCCGCGCTGGCTGACCGATGAGAGTTGGGCGCTGTCGGCGCTGATTATCATGAGCCTGTGGGCCGTCGGCGGCGGCATGATCATCTACCTGGCCGGCCTGCAGAGCATTCCGACCGAGTTCTACGAGGCGGCGGCCGTCGATGGCGCCAGTTGGTGGACGCGCCTGTGGCACATCACGCTCCCGCTGGCGACGCCCGTCCTCTTCTTCCAGTTCGTCACCGGCCTGATCGCCGCGCTGCAAGTCTTCACCCAGCCCTACGTGATGACCAACGGCGGACCGAACAACGCCACGCTCTTCTACGTCCTCTACCTGTATCGCAACGCCTTCCAGTACTTCAAGATGGGCTATGCCTCGGCCCTGGCCTGGGTACTCTTCTTCTACATCCTGCTTATCACGCTGCTGATCTTCCGCTCCGGCCGGTCGTGGGTCCACTACGAGGGGGAGCGGCGATGACCAGCGCGCGCCGGCGCCTCCTCAGTCACGGGCTGATCCATCTGGTGCTGCTGGCCGGACTGGCCGCCGTGCTCATGCCGATCGCCTGGGCGCTGTCGACCTCGCTCAAGCCGTATGGCGAGTTGTTCGTCTACCCGCCGGTCTGGATCCCGGTACCGCCGCACTGGCGGAACTACATCGAGGCACTGACGTTCGTCCCGTTCGGCCTCTACTTCGTCAATACGGCGATCATCACTGGCTTCGACATCGTCGGTAAGGTGCTGTCCTGCTCGCTGGTCGCCTTTGCCTTCGCCCGCCTGCGCTGGTGGGGCCGCGATCCGCTCTTCCTGCTGATGATCGCCACCCTCATGCTGCCGCCGCAGGTGACGCTCATCCCGCAGTTCGTCTTCTGGAAAGAGCTGGGCTGGGTCGATACGTTTGTGCCGCTGATCGTGCCCAATTTCTTTGGTGGGCCGTTCATGACTTTTCTGTTGCGCCAGTTCTTCCTGACCATTCCGCTCGAGCTGGACGATGCCGCCCGCATCGACGGCTGCTCCAGCTTCGGCATTTTCTGGAGGATCATCCTGCCACTGTCGCGCCCGGCGCTGATGGCGGTCGC
>JADLAZ010000262.1 GCA_020849725.1 Chloroflexota bacterium | reverse complement strand
TCGTCCAGGATCACGCCGCGCGTCTGGCCGGCTTCGAGGCGACGGTGCAGTTCTGGTGCGATCGTCTCGGCGCGCTGCCCGGCGTCACCGCCGAGCGCGCCTTTCCCAACGAGGCCGGCCAGCCGACGCCACGCCTGCACCTGCGCTTCGACCCGGCGCGCGCCGGGCTGACCGGCGCGCAGGTGCGCCAGGCGCTGTGGGAGGGCGAGCCGGGCATCGTCGTCACCCCGGCCGGACCGGACGGCATCTTCATCACCCCGGACACGATCGAGCCGGGCGAGGAGCAGATCATCGCCGACCGACTGACGGCAGTCCTGCAGGCTGCGCCCGCGCCGGCGGTGGCGCCGTAATCACGGGCGGCCACCGACCACGGCGCCACGCGCTAGGCGGCGGCATCCTTCTTCGGCGTGGCGGCGGTGCTGGTGGTGGCGGCGGTGGCCGCTGGCTTGCTCTCGGTGGCAGCGCTGGCGGCCGGCGTGGTCGTGGCGCTGTCCGTCGTGCTGGCGGCGGGCTTGCTCTCGGTGGTCGAACTGCTAGCGCTGGCGCTGCTCTCCGACGACGCCGACGACGGCCGGCTGTCAGTGATGTACCAGCCGGAGCCTTTGAAGATGATCGGCGCCGGCGACAGAATCCGGCGCACTGCCTGGCCGGTCTCCGGATCGACGGTCAGGGCGTTGTCGTGAAAGCCCTGGCGGATCTCGAAGCGGGTGCCGTCAGCGCGCTCGTACTCATAGATCGGCACGGCGATTCTCCCCTCGTCGCGGTCGGTCGGCCATTCCTATCATGCGGTGGTCAGGCACACACCGGCCCGATCCCAAACATGAGCTATCCAGAGTCTAGCACTCACGCGCGTACAGTGCCAGGTCTGGCGCCGGTTGCCTGTGCGACACTGCGTCAGTCGACCGGCAAGAGGTCGGCGATGAGTGCGGTCTCACCCAACTACACCAGAGCCAACGGCCGTGCCGGAAGGCCGGAGCGCCACCATGACCCGGGCGCAGCCCAGGCCCGGTTCGGGCACGGGAGCCACGAGCGCGGCGGACCCGGGCTTGGCTGCATCGGCGGTGTGCCGACCATGGGCGTCGCCGCGACCGGACACTGTCACTGCTCCAGTGTGTATTCGAAGTACATCGGCCGCTCGGCCAGCACGCCGTCCGGATGCGGCGTCGTGACGCGCGCCGCCACCGCCTGTCCTCGACCCACCCCCTCATCTTCCGCGTATACCGTCACCGTGGCGCGGCTGGTGGGTTTGACCGTGAGGTGATGCTCAACGGTCGCGCCAGTCTTGAGGAAGTAGGTGATCGTGACCGGCGCCTCCTGCTCGTGCGGGTTGAGGATCGTCAGGTACTCGTCGAAGCCGGCGCCGGTGTAGCCTTCGGCGAAGTACCAGGTCTGGCTCAGCGCGGTGGCGCCCATGACGATGTGGCCGCCGGCGACCGCCAAACTGTAACGGAAGTACATCGGACGCTCGACGACGATGCCACCGGCATGGGTGGTCGTCACACGCGCCGACACCGCCTGGTCCCGGCCGACGCCCTCGATCGGGTCATGCACAGCGACGGTGGCGCGCGAGTAGTGGGATACGGCAAGGTTCTTGGTGATGACCGTGCCGGTCGAGAGGTAATAGTCGATTGTCACGCTGATGTCGTCAGCATTCGGGTTCATGATCGTCAGGTACTGATCGAAATAGCGGGCCGTGAAGCCCTCGGCGAAGTACCAGGTCAGCGCGGGCGCGGTCGCGCCGATGACAGTGTGGCCACCGGCAGCGGTGAGATTCGCGCTGCGATAGGTGAAGTACATCGGCCGCTCGGCGACGATGCCGATGCCGTCGTCGGCGACGACGCGGGCGCTGACGGCCTGGTCCCGGCCGACGCCCTCCACCGGGTCGTGGACCGTGACGGTAACGCGGCTGGTGGCCGGCACGGCCCGCCGCCGTGTCACTGGCGGCTGGTTCCCGCTCAAGAAGTACGTGATCGTCACGGTCGTATCGACCGGACCGGGGTTGACCAGTGTCAGGTACTCGTCAAAGCCGGCGCCGGTCCAGCCCTCGGCGAAGTACCAGGTCGATGCTGGTCGCGTCGCGCCGAGCACGTTGTCACCGCCGCCGATCTGGCCGCCGTAGCGGAAGTAGATCGGCCGCTCGACGACGATGCCGGTTGGATGGTCGGTCTCGACCAGCGCCGACACCGCACCGACCCGTCCCACGCCGCGCTCCGGCTGGTGGACTGACACCGTGTCGCGCGTGTTGGCGGGGATGGTGAACTGCGTGCCCTGGGTCTGCCCGTTCGCCAGGTAGTAGGTGACGGTGACGCTGGCCGGCGTCTCGTTGGGATTGAGGATCGTCAGGTACTGGTCGAAACCGGGTGCGGTGTAGCCCTCGGCAAAGTACCAGCGCTGCGCCGGCGCCGTCGCGCCCACGACGACGTGGCCGCCGTCCACCCGCACCGGCGGCGCCAGGCCGGCGACGGCGCGCTGGGCATTGACCCGGCCCGCGCGCCAGAGGCTCCCGGTGCCGGCCACCGGGTCGGCGGTGGCGGTGAGTCGGTCGGCGACGGCGCGGGCGCTGGTGAGCGCGCCGGTCGCCCAGATGAGCGCCGCCACGCCGGCGACGTGCGGCGCGGCCATCGACGTGCCGGAATAGGCAGCGTAGCCGCCACCGGTCACGGTCGAGACGATCGCCACGCCGGGCGCGGCCAGATCGACCCACTGCGCGCCGTAGTTGGAGAACGCCGCGCGGTCGTCGCTCTGGTCGGTCGCCGCCACGCCCAGCACATCGGCGCAGGCGGCCGGCGAGTTCAAGTCGCTCGTGCCCTGATTGCCGGCCGCGGCGACGACGACGGCGTTTCGATTGGTCGCGTAGGTGATGGCGTCTTGCATCGTGCGCGGACAGGCACTTGGCGCGTTGAGGCTCAAGTTGATGACGGCCGCGCCGCGGTCAGCGGCCCAGCGAATGCCGAGCGCGACCCAGGCGTTCGAACCGACGCCCTGATCGTCCAGCACCTTGCCGTTGAGCAGCCGGCTCTGGAAGCCGACGCCGGCCACGCCGATGGCGTTGTTGGTCGCGGCGGCGGCGATGCCGGCTACATGCGTGCCGTGGTCGCAGCGATCGTCGGCGCCGTACGGCGAGTCGGTGAAGTCGGCGTGGGCGACGACCTGGCCGTCCAGGTCGGGATGACCCGGCCGGCCGGTGGGCAGCGCCGCGCCGGCCTCGTTGATGCCACAGTCGAGGACCGCAATCAGCCGGCTCGCTGCGCCGGTCGTGATGTCCCAGGCGCGCGGCGCCCGGACCTGGCGCGGCCCCCACTGCGTATCGAACAGCGGATCGTTCGGCGTGAAGGTCGCGCGCAGCACGTAGTCCGGCTCGGCGTAGTCGACCCGTGGGTCGGCCCGGTAGCGGCGCACCGCCTCGTCAATGGGTGAACCGCTCAGCCGGATCAGTTCGGCCGTCGGCCCGACGGGAGCCAGCACGCGTGGCAGCGCGCCACCCACTGCCGCCAGCCGGTGGACGGCGGCCCGCTCCGCCGCGCCGACACCGGGCCGGAAACCGACCAGCAGCCGCTCGGCCAGCGCCTCGCGCCCCCCGGCCACCCGCACGGTGACGAGTGGGCGCACGCGCGTGGCGCCGGCCCGGCCAGCCACGACGACCTCGCGCTCCGCGCGCACCGCCTCACCGGCCCCACCCGCGGCGGCCAGCTCATTCCGTGACGCGCCGGCCGGCGCCAGGCTGAGGAGCAGCGCGGCCAGCAGCGCCAGCACGGCGCGGCGGATCGTGGAGCGATGGGCCATATGGTAGGCTCCCAGCGCGCCGCCAGCACAGCGGCCCGTGCGCGGCGCAACGAGCGCGACCGCGTGGCCCCATCTTCGCATGGGGCGCATGCTGCTGATGAGGTCAGATCGATGAGTCTCAGCGGGCGAGTGCCGGCGACCTGGCGGTGGCCGGGGGCTATGGGCCGGTGGCATGCGTCTCCGGGTGTGGCCAGGCCGCCGGCATGATCCGTCGCACCGGCCTGCTCGGCCTGGCGCTGGCGCTAACGCTGCTGCCATCGAATCTGGTCGCGGCGGCGCTGCCGCTGCTGCAGAGCGAGTGGCGGGCCGGCGGCCTGGCAGCCGGCTGGATCGTCGGCGCCTACCAGGCCGGCTACCTGATCAGCGCCATCATCTTGCTGCCGCTGACCGACCGGCTCAGCAGCCGGCTGGTGATCGCCGGTGGCGCGCTGGCCGCCGCCGCCGCGGCGCTGCTCTTCCCGCTGCTGGCAGTCGACGTGTGGAGCGCGTCGGCGCTGCGGGTGCTCGGCGGTCTGGGCCTGGCCGGCGTCTACCTGCCGGGCGTGCGCGTCGTGGCGGCGACGGCGACGCCCGAGCGCCGCGGCTTGGCCGTCGGCGTCTATGTCTCCGCCTTCTACCTCGGCTCGGCGCTGTCGCTGTGGCTGACCGGGCTGCTGCTGCCGGCCGCCGGCTGGCGTGGCGCCGGCCTGGTGCTGGGCCTGCTGGCGGTCGGCGCGGTGCCGGCGGCGCTGCTCGGCACGCGCGGCCTGCCGCCACCGGCCGGCGGTCGGGCGGCGCTCGATCTGACGGTGCTGCGGGACGGGCCGGTGGCGCGCACCATCACCGCCTACACCGGCCACACCTGGGAGCTGTACATCACCCGCGGCTGGCTGGCGGCCTTCCTGGCCAGCCTGCTGGTGGCGCAGGGTCAGACCACGGCCGCGGCGGCTAGCGCCGGCGCCCTGTGGGCGGCGCTGATGCTCGGCCTCGGCACGCCCGGTGTCTGGCTCGGCGGCTGGCTGTCCGACAGCGGCGGCCGGGCGCGCACGGCGCTGCTGATCGCGCTCGTCAGCGGCGGGCTGGCGCTCGGCCTCGGCCTGCTGGCCGGTGCGCCCTGGCCGGCGCTGCTGCTGGCCGGTTGCCTGCTGGGCCTGCTGACCGCCGCCGACTCGGCGGTCTACTCGACCGCCATCGCCGAGCAAGCGCCGCCCGGCAAGCTCGGCTCGGCGCAAGCCTGCCAGGCGGTGATTGGGTTCAGCGCGTCGCTGCTCGCGCCGATGGCCGCCGGCCTGGCGCTCGACCTCGGCTTCGGCTGGCCGGGCGTGTTCGCGCTCGCCGGCGTGGTCGGGGCGGCGCTGGCGTTGCCGCTGCTGCGGGACATCCAGCGAGGCGATCCAGCCATGCGCCGGTGACCAGGCTCAAGGTGTGCCGGCGTCGCCGTGTTCCAGGATGTGGAGAAATGCCGCGGCCGTCACGATTGTCACGCCCTGGTAGGTGTCCAGATCAAGGAGATCAGCATCTTCAGTCACCAGGTACGCGGCCTGTGCGACGCGGGCCGTTTCGAGGAACTTGTCGTCATTCGGATCGCGGCAGACTCGGGGAATATCCGTCAGTTCGACGTACTCGGCCCGCGCGAGGATATCAAGTACCCTGACCGGATCACGGCCGGCCAGCGAGCTGAACCGGCGCTGGAGCGCTGGACGCTGCAACACCGCCATGATCTCGACGACCAGCTCACGCGCCAGCACCAACTCGTACTCCGTGGCATGGTCAAAGACGAGCCGGCCCCACCAACTCTGGTGGTTGATGAGACAGCGAACGAAGACGACCGTGTCAAAGACGACGCGCAGCACGGTCGTCGCGCGCCTCGCGCAGTGCCTCGTCGATGGCGGTGTTGATCTCCGCCTCGGAGTAGCCGCCGGCCTCGCCTTCAGCGCGAACCGGCGCGAAGTAGGCGTAGAGGTCGCTCAACCAGGACGAGCCCGGTCTCCGTCCCGTCACCTGGACCGGTCGGAGGCGCAATTCGTCGCCCTCCAGCGTCACCTGCAGCAGGCTATCGTCGGTCAGGCCCAACTCCTTCCGGAAGGCGGCCGGGATCGTGATCTGGCCGCCGCGCAGCGCGCGAACGGTGCGGGTCATGCGCTCGTCGCGGCTCATCGGCTGGCTCCCCGCCACGGCAAGAAGGACAAAATCCCACCTTCTGTATTCTACAGAATCGTAGCGTCCCTGTCAGTCCTGACGTCACTCGATCAGGGTCAAGGCATGGCCGGTGCCTGATGGTGCGCCGGGCCGGTCTCTTCCTGCACATGGACACGATCAAGCGCGCCCAGCCGTGATGGAGCCATGCAGCATGCAATGGACTCATTGCTCAGCGGGGTTTCCATTCGTGCGCGCAGTGTGTAGCACGTCGGTCTTCGTCTTGAGCCAATTTCGCCCGCGTGAAGCACTGTGGCGTCAGCCCGGCCGCAGTCCCGCGTATCGGCGTCCCCATAGCCTATAGCGCGTATGGCGCGTACCCCATGACGGTGTGGCCGCCGTCGATATTGACGCCATAGACAAAGTACATCGGCCGCTCGACGACGACTCCAGTTGGGTGGTTGGTCTCGACCTTCGCCGACACGGCCTCGCCGCGTCCTACCCCCAGCGCGAGGTCGTGTACCTCCACCAGGAACCGGCTGTAGCCGTCGACGGTCAGGGTCTTCGTCACCGGGTCTTTCCCGCCACTGCGCTGGTAGGTGATCGTCACCGAGGCCGCCGTCGCGTTCGGGTTCAGGATGACCAGATGCTCGTCGAAACCGGCGCCGGTGTAGCCCTCGGCGAACAGCCAGACCGGCCCCGGCGCGGTCGCGCCCATGACATCGTGACCGCCGTTCACCTGCGCGCTGTATCGGAAATAGACGGGACGTTCGACGACCAACTCGACCCCATTGGTCGTCTCAACCTTGGTGCCCAGTCGCTTGCCCCGTCCCACCCCCTCATTGTCTTCGTGGACGTTGACAGTATAGCGACTGTTGGCGAGCACGACGATGTGCTTGGTGCGCGGCGTTGCCTCGCCGACGACGTAGTACGTCAGCATCACCTGTGCGTCCTGATCAAATACGTTCATGAGTGTCAGGTACTGGTCGTAGCCGGCGGTGGTGTTGCCCTCAGGGAAATACCAGTTCGCCTGCGGTCCGGCGGCGCCCATGACGTTGTGACCGCCAGTGATCCCGTTGGTATAGGTGAAGTACATCGGCCGCTCGACAACGATGCCGGCGGCAAGACTGGTCGTGACGCGCACCGACACCGCCTCATCGCGGCCGACGCCTTCCGTCGCATTGTGAACCACGACGGTGTAGCGCGAGGTGGCTTTGATGGTCACATGCTTGGTGATTGGCAGGCCCGTGGCGCGATAGTAGGTGATCGTGACCGGCGCCGCCTGGTTCCATGGATTCATGATGGTCAGGTACTCGTCGAAGCCGATCCCGGTGTAGCCCTCAGCGAACAGCCAGCTCGCGCGTGGCGCCTGGACACCCATCACGTTGTGCCCACCGGTGATGCTGCCCGGGTAGGCGAAGTACATCGGCCGCTCGACGACGATGCCGACGCCGTTGGTGCTCTCGACCTTGGCGCTGACGGCCTGGTTCCGGCCGACACCGCGAACCCCGTCATGCACCACCACGGTGTCGCGGCTGTTGGCCGGCACGCTAAACGTCCTCACCTCCGGCGGCGCGCCCGTCAGGAAGTACGTGATGCGAATGCTGGCGCTGGTTGGGTTGGGGTTCTGGATCGTCAGGTACTCGTCGAACCCCGGTCCGGTGTAGCCCTCGGCGAAGTACCACACGAGCTCGCCGGTACCGGACGCTGGAATCGCGAGCGCCACCAACTCGTAGGTGCCGCCGACGCCGTCGGTATCGCTGACGACGATGCGGTAGGCACCAGTCATCGTCGGCGTGTGCTCAAGCTGAATGGGGCTCCTGGCGGCACGAAGGCGGGTGCTGGCACCAGCGCGAGCCGCGGCGGGGCTGCTGGCGACGTTCTGCCCAGAAGGGTCGAAGAGTTGGAGTCCCTCGGCCGCACCGCTAAGGACAAGACGAACGCGCTGGCCCATCGTGAGGTCAATCTGCCACGCGGTGGCGGCGCCGGTGCCGAAAGCGCCCTGCACTGACTGGCCCAGAACGAGGATGGTGCCGCCTGCGATGGGCGTCGCAGTAGGGCTGGCCGTCCCGGTCGCCGTCGGTGTTCTCGTCTTGGTGGCAGTTGGCGACGACGTAGTGATCGGGGTCGCGCTCGCGGACGCGGTGGGAGTAGCCGACGGAGTACTGATCGTGGTCGGCGTGCGAGTCAACGTTGGGGCCGATGATGATGTGCGAGTTGGCGACGCGGTAGACGTCACGGTCGGGGTCAATGTCGGCGTCCGCGTCATTGTGGCAGTATGCGTCGTGGTGACTGCCATTGTTGCCGTCGGCGTTGCCGTGCGTGTTGGCGTCGACGTGGATGTTCCCGTCGGCGTTGTGGTGGGTGTCGGTGTCGGCACGATGACACCCCCAGCCTCAACCGAGCCGATGTCGCAGGCTATCCCACTCGGGCGTGTCGCCCCCCGCTGGTCAAGCCCGCTCATCGGCGCCGCGGCGCAGACCGCGCTGTCGCCGGCATTGATTGCCGGGCTGCCAACCAACAGGTTATGCGTCTGGGTCGGGCCGCCGTTGTCCGCTAGCGGGCCGAGGACCGTGGTGAACACCGTCGACGGATCGACGGTCACATCGCCTGGGCCGTTGCTCGGGCAGCCGGTGCCGCTGCCGACCAGATTGTGACCTTGACTTAAGAAGCCACCTCCACCGTAATTGTCTATGTAGCAGTCAGGTGCCAAACTGGCGTCAGCTTCGCTGGCCATATTGCCGGCTATAATACTGTTGATCAATGTAGTGTTGACGCTGCCCACAATGCCGCCGCTATTGTGATGGTGCGTAATCCCTCCAGGGAACGACGGGTCGCTTCGACCTGAGTTGCCAGTAACGGTGCTACTTATGAGCACTAGCTGCGCCTCATTAAATACAGCTCTTCCTATATTACCACTAACAGTGCTATTCACCAGAGTAACTGTACCATCATCGTAGCCGGCAATATCGGCATTGTAGATCCCAGCACCTTGGCGAGCGGTGTTGCCACTAACGATGCTGCGCACAAGTGTGACATTGCTTGTTGAGCCGTCATTGTACCTGAAGATACCTCCACCAACTTCGGTCGCTACGTTCTCAATGACTGCGCTATCGATCAATGTCACGTCGCCATAGTTGATAGAAACGCCGGCCCCGCGGTCGTCAGTGTTATTCTTGATGATAGTGCGTACAATGGTCGAATTGCCAGATAGCGACAGGCCAGTGCCGCCGTTGTCCTCAATGACGCTGTCCGTGATAGTGCCATAACCTCCAACACCGCCACCCGTGTTGTTGGCGACCGTACTGTTGATCAATGTCAACGGCCCACCGCCCAGACCGCCACCGTTCCCGACGATGTTACTCTGTATCACCTGTACCGGCCCAAGAGTGTGGGAAATGGCGTCATTAGTATTGCCGGTGATACTGCTCTGCGTCACCTGCAGCGGCCCGTCCTCCTGATAGATGCCGCCAAAGTTCCCGACGATGTTGCTCCTTGTCAGCTCCAATGCCCCATCGTAGAACCGGGAATCGATGCCGTATCCCGCACCCTCGGTGATCGTGACATCAGTGAGTCTGGTCGTGCCTTCAGTCTCCGCGCCGAGAGTGCCCCACTGCCCGCCACGCCGCAGCGTCAGGTTCGTCAACGAAAGATCGCTGGGCTCCCAACCGTCCAACTTGAACATGACGCGGAAGTCGGGGGTACCCAGGGCGGCGCTGCGCTCGATCACCGCGCCGTTGCCGATGATCGTCAGCGCGGTCGTAATCGAAGGCAGGCCGTTGCTGGTGAGATGATACTGCTCATAGGCAGAGATCAGAGTGTACGTCGCTCCTGCTTGCAGGACGATCGTGTCCGCCCCGTTGCCAGCCGTGCACTCGCCCGCCACTGGCCCTGAGGACGTGTCAGTGTTAGCGGCAATGATCGCTTCGATCAGCGTACACTGGCCGTCGTCTGGGGCGACGACCATGCTGGTGCTGTTCACGACGATGGGGCTGGCGGCCGGAGCCAAGCCATAGTACCCCCCCCCCCCGCAGCCAGGAGCAACACGAGGATGAGCGGCCAGACGAAGGCTACCCGAAATGCTACCCTGTGCATGCGCCTCCCCTAGCTGCGAGTTGGCAACGGCAACTGCTGCACCCGCGTCTCACGGTGAGTTCAACCCGAACATAGCGGCATGGCAATACCATCGGCACTAATGCTCCGCGCATACTCTACACCAGCGATCAATAAACGTCCAGGGGACGTCCAGGTATGAGCATAGACAAGGCAGTATAGATTAGCCCCGAGCAGCGAGCTTCGTTCTGCCACGCTGCCGGGCCTGCTGACGCTGCCGGTCGGCTCATGCCGATATGGCTAGCCGAGCGTGCTCGCGCTCGCCGGTGTGGTCGTGGCGCCCGGCGGTATCGTCGCTCAGGCGGCCGCCGCCTCGTCGGTCATCGCCAGGAAGTATTGGTGCAGGCGCGGGTCGCCGGTCAGTTCGGGGTGGAACGACGTCGCCAGCAGGTTGCCCTGGCGCGCGGCGATGATCGCGCCGTCCGGCAACCGCGCCAGCACGTCGACGCCCGGCCCCACTGCCTCGATCAGGGGGGCACGAATGCAGACGACCGGGAATGGCGGCTCGCCCAGCGCTGGGATCGGCAGCGCGCCCTCGAAGCTGTCGAGTTGCCGGCCGAAGGCGTTGCGCCGCACGCGCACATCCATCAGCCCCAGCAGCGGCTGCGCCTGACCGCAATCGCGCGCCAGCAGGATCATGCCGGCGCAGGTGCCCCAGACCGGCCGACCGCTGGCGGCGAACGCGCGCAGCAGCTCGGCCAAATCAAAGCGCTCGATCAGCTTGCCCATCGTCGTCGACTCGCCGCCGGGCAGGATCAGCGCCGCCAGCCCATCGAGATGGGCCGGCAGCCGGACCTCGGTCACCGCGTGACCGAGCCGTTCGAGCGTTTCGCGATGCTCGCGGAAGGCGCCTTGCAGCGCCAGCACGCCAACCTGCATGGTGTCCGTGGGTCTCCCCGGGCGGCCCCTACCAGCCGCGCCCGGCCATCAGTTGCTCGCGCGGGATGGCGGTGATGCCGACCATCGGCTCGCCCAGCCCACGGCTGATCTCGGCGATGATCTTCGGGTCGCGGTAGTGCGTCGTCGCCTCGACGATCGCCTTGGCGCGCCGGGCCGGATCGCCTGACTTGAAGATGCCAGAGCCGACGAAGACGGCCTGCGCGCCGAGCTGCATGACCAATGCCGCATCCGACGGCGTGGCGATACCGCCGGCGCAGAAGAGCGGCACCGGCAACTCGCCCGTCTCGTGCACCGACACCACCAGGTCGTACGGCGCGCCCAGGTCCTTCGCCGCCGTCATCAACTCCTCGCGTGGCTGGGCCTGCAGGCGCTTGATGCCGCCGATGATGGTGCGCAAGTGGCGGACGGCCTCGGTGATGTTGCCGGTGCCGGCCTCGCCCTTGCTGCGGATCATCGCCGCGCCCTCGCCGCAGCGGCGCAGCGCCTCGCCCAGGTCGCGCGCGCCGCAGACGAACGGCACCCGGAAGGCGTGCTTGTCGATGTGATACTGCTCGTCAGCTGGCGTCAGCACCTCGCTCTCGTCGACGAAGTCGACGCCGAGCGCCTCCAGCACCTGTGCCTCGACGAAGTGGCCGATGCGGGCCTTCGCCATCACCGGGATCGACACCGTGGCGATGATGCCGGTGATCAGTTCCGGGTCGCTCATGCGCGCCACGCCGCCGTCGCGGCGGATGTCGGCCGGCACGCGCTCGAGTGCCATGACCGACGTGGCGCCAGCCTCCTCGGCGATGCGGGCCTGTTCCGGCGTCACCACGTCCATGATGACGCCGCCGCGCAGCATCCGCGCCAGCCCGATCTTGGTCGTCCAGGTCGATGTGTCCATGCCCGCCCCCACTCGCGTCGTGGCGATGCTCCTGGCCGGCCCCGCAGCTGGCCCGCTCGCTGAGTGCTATGATATCGTCAAGTGGTTTGACGCCAAGGGCCGCTTTCGATATAATTGACCAGACCATTTAGAAAGAGACCACGATGCGGACACGCCTGGAGTCACGCCCGGCGACCAGTCTGACGCTCGACCCGACCGCGACCACGCCGCTCCATCGACAGATCTACGCCGGCCTGCGCGAGGCGATCCTGACCGGCCGGCTGGCCGCCGGCGCGCCGCTGCCGTCCAGCCGGACCTATGCCGGGGACCTGGCTGTGTCGCGCACGACCGTGGTGACTGCCTTCGAGCAGTTGTTGGCCGAAGGTTTCCTGATCAGCCGCACCGGCGCCGGCACGTTTGTCGCGCCGGCATTGCCGGGCGACCTGATGCGACCGGCGACCGGCGCGCCTTACCCGTCGGCAGTGGAGCGTCCCGTCCGTCGCGAGTTGTCGCGGCGTGGCGAAGTGCTGGCGACGACGCCGATCGCCGCCGCCCGCGATGAGGGGCAGCCGCGCGCGTTTCGGCCGGGCATCCCCGCACTGGACGCATTCCCATTCGCGCTCTGGGCACGACTGGTCGCCCGTCGCTATCGGCGGCCGCCGGCCAGTCTGCTGTCGTATGGCGACCCGGCTGGTTACCGGCCGCTGCGCGAGGCGATCGCCGGCTACCTGAGTGAGTCGCGCGGGGTGCGCTGCCGGCCCGAGCAAGTGCTGGTCGTCACCGGCACCCAGCAGGCGATCGACCTGACGGCGCGGGTGCTGCTCGATCCCGGCGATGCCGTCTGGGTCGAAGACCCGGGCTACATCGCCGGGCGCGGCGCGCTGCGTGGTGCGGGCGCGGCGGTTGTGCCGGTGCCGGTTGACGGCCAGGGCATCGATGTGGTGGCTGGTGTCGCAACGGCGCCCGCGGCGCGCATGGCCTATGTCACGCCCTCGCACCAGTATCCGCTCGGCGTGACGATGAGCCTGTCCCGCCGTCTAGCGCTGCTGGAGTGGGCGAGTCAAGCCGGCGCCTGGGTGCTGGAGGACGACTACGACAGTGAGTATCGCTACGCCGGGCGGCCATTGGCCGCGCTGCAGGGCCTCGACGGTGACGGCCGCGTCGTCTACCTCGGCACCTTCAGCAAGGTCATGTTTCCGTCGCTGTGCCTGGCCTACCTGGTCGTGCCGGCCGATCTGGTCGATGCCTTCGTGGCGGCGCGGGTGCTGGTCAACCGGCACGCGCCGTCGCTGGAGCAAGCGGCCCTGACCGATTTCATCGTCGAGGGACACTTCACGCGCCACATCCGCCGCATGCGCGGGCTGTACGCCGCGCGCCAGGCGGCGCTGGTGGCGGCGGTGCGGCGCGAGCTGGCCGGTCTGGTCACGGTCGCGCCGGCCGAGGCGGGGCTGCACCTGGTCGGCTGGCTGGCCGGTGACGCCGATGACCGTTCGGCGTCGGTCGCGGCGGCCAGGCATGGCGTCGAGGCGCCACCGCTCAGCCCATTCAGTTTGCTGCCGCCGCCCCGGCCGGGGTTGTTGCTCGGCTTTGCGGCCGTCAATGACGCGGAGATCGACGCCGCGGCGCGCCGGTTAGCCACGGCGCTCGCTCCCACCGGCTGATGGCCGCGGCGACCGGGGCGCCGCAGTGGTCGCTCGACCACCATCCTGGACCCTACTCGGTTGACGCAGCCGGTGCGCCCGAAGCCGTACTGGCTGTCGGCGGCGCGTGCCGATCCGCGTCTGCGATGCCAGGTCAGGCCATGCGCTGACGCTGCTCGGGCCGCAGCCCGCGCGCCGTCACCACTCGGCGGCGCCGCCACAGTAGCACAACTGCCCCGACGACCAGCGGCGCCGCCATCGGCAGTGCCAGCAGCCAGTCCGGCGTTGCCGGCGTCACGATCAGGTCGCGCCCGCTCCCCGCCAGCGGCTGGCCGGCGGCGTCGAGGAGGTGCAGTCGCAGCACCGCCCGCCCGCTCGGCGCCGTCACTGGCAGATAGTCGCGCAGATCGACCCGCTGCGTCGCATCGCCGCCGTCGACCGGCCGCACTACATAGCCCAGTGCCGGCCCTGGCTCCTGCTCGACGACGAACGAGGCCGGCGACAGCCGCTCCTCCGTCCCATCACCGGTCACCAGCAGCGTGCCGCCCTCGATCGGCGCCACCGGCGTCCAGACCCAGCGGTTCGGTGTTGCCTGTCGATCCTGTGGGTTCTTCAGGCGGGCGATCTCCAGCGCGTTGAACTCCAGCGTCTCGAACGGCTGCAGGTAGAGCGCGCTCGCCGGCGCGGTGTGAATGGCGTGGTTCGGGTCGTCGGACCGCTCTGGCTGAGTCCATTTCTCGCGCGGCACGATCTCGTAGCCGATGCCCTGCCGGCGTGGCACGATCGCCATCAGTCGCCGGTCGCTCCCTGGCACCAGCGCGCCACTGTCGTCACGCAGCCGGATCCGGTAGTCGCCGGCCGGCAGTGTCACGGCGAAGCCGTGCCCCAGGTCGGTGCTGAAAAGCGTGAACGGCGGCGGTTCGACCGGCGGGGCCGGCGGTGGCTGCTCCTGGGCCTGCACGCGGCGCAGATACTCAGTGTTGGCCTGCGCGTGGGCGTTTAGCGCGGCGACGTAGGCGGCGCGCTGCTGCTCGAACGACGCTCGCAGCGCCCGCGCCTCAGCGCCGGTCGCCAGCACCTCACCACCCAGCCGCGCCGCCTGATCGACCTGCAGCACGTAGTCGGTCAGCGGCAGCGTTGCGACGACCTGCCCGCCCTGCGTCACCTCCAGGTTGCCGCGCGCCGGTTCGTTCAGCGCCGCCAGGTCGGCGCGATACTCGCTCGTGAGTGGCCAGAAGTAAACCAGCGTCCACTTCGGATCCAGCACACTCTCGCGCTCGGCCAGCACGTAGATCGTGTCGACCGCCGGCGGCACGAAACCGGTGGCGTACTCGCTGCCGGCGTAGGTGTAGAAGCCGTAGCCGAACTGGCGCTCCCGCTCCGGCGCCTGCGCCGTCACGGCTGGCGCCGCCAGTGCCAGCACCGCCAGCACGACCGCCACCCGCACCAACCAGACCCGCCGCCACACTCCCCGTGGGCGCATCATCGTCGCACCCCCCGCCGCTGGAAGGCCGCCCACGCCGCCGCTAGCAGCGCCGCGCACTGCGCCAGCAGCACGGCCACCGCGCCGGCATAGGCCGGCCAGTCCTGCCGCACGGCCGCGTCGATGCCCCGATCCAGCGTCGCCACCGGCGACAGGTAGCCGGCGGCCAGGTCCAGGCCGATCACCAGATCGCGCAGCCAGCGCAGCGGCCCCGCGGCGCCGGCGGCCAGGTCGCCCAGCACGCTGCTGCCGACCCATAACCCGACCAGCACCAGGCTGACCGCCAGCAGCAGCGCCACCGCCGCCCGCACGCCGCGCGCCAGCGTCGAACACAGCAGCCCGCCGGCGATCACCGCCGCTGCTGCCGGCGCCGACAGTAGTGCCGCCGCTGGCAGCGCGCTGCCCAGGCGCAGCCCGCTCAGCGCCGCCAGCAGCGCCAGCAGCGCCAGCAGCCCGCTGCCGAAGATCAGGAAGCCCACCACCAGTGCCAGGTGCTTGCCGAGCAGGTAGGCCCAGCCGTCGACCGGGCCGTAGAACAGCACCTGCAGCGTGCCCTGCTCCCGCTCGCGCGCCACGCTCGTCGTCGCCAGCAGCGCCAGGAAGAAGATCAGCACCAGCACCGCCACGAAGAACGGCAGCGTGAAGGCGTTGGACATGATCAGCAGCCGTGTGCGCGCGATTGCCTCCAGGTGGTTGCGCACGATCAGCACGGCCGCCGCTAGCCCCAGCGCCAGCGCGCTGTAGCCGCCCGGCGCCAGCAGCAGCGAGCGCAGGTCGCGCCCCAGGATCACCCCGATCGCGCGGCGGCGCGCGTCCCAGGCCGAACTGCGGCCGCGGGCGACCGGCGCGGCCACCGCCGGCACGGCGCTCATCGGGCCGCCCGCCGTTTGGTGACCCGGCGTGGCGTGGCGCGCGTCGTCGGACCAGAGGCCGGCGCGCCGGTCAGCCGGCGGCCGGCGGCAGCGGCGACGTTGTCGGCGGTCAGCCGCACGAACGCTTCTTCCAGGCTCAGGCGCTCCTGGTGCATGCCGGTGATCAGGCCACCGTGCGCCGCGATCAGCGCCGACAGGTCGCGCCGATGGTCGCCACTATCGGCCAGCCGCACGCGCAACGCCACCGGCGTGTCATCGGCTGACTCATTCGCCACGTCGACCGCGCCGACGTAGGGCTGCGCCCGCAGCGCCGCCACCAGCCCGGCCGGCGCGGCGTCCAGCTCCAGCGTCAGCGTCGCGCCGGCGTCGAGCCGGGCGCTGATGGCGGCGACGCTGTCCTCGGCCACCAGCCGGCCGCCGTGCAGAATGCCGACCCGGTCGGCCGTCCGCTCCACCTCGCTCAGGATGTGCGACGACACCAGGATCGTCACGCCGCGCTGGTGCTCCTCCTGCAGCAGTTCGCGCACCTGCCGGATGCCGTGCGGGTCCAACCCGGAGACCGGCTCGTCCAGGATCAATAGTTCCGGCGCGTGCAGCAGCGCCCGCGCCAGCCCCAGTTTCTGTTGCATGCCGCGCGAGTAGTCGCGTGCCAGCAGGTTGCGGAACTCACTCAGGTGCAGCCGCTCCAGCAGCGCTGCCGCGCGCGCTGCCGGCCGCTCGACGCCGTAGAGCCGGCCAAAGAAGAGCAGGTACTCCCAGGCCGTCTGGTCGTCGGGCAGGTGCTGGTGCTCGGCGACGACACCGATGCGCCGTTTGATCGTGAACGGGTCGCCCGGCCCGGGCATGCCAAAGAGCGTGAACTGCCCGTGCGTCGGCTGCTCGATGCCGAGCAACATCAGCATCGTCGTCGTCTTGCCGGCGCCGTTGGGGCCGAGAAAGCCGTAGATCTCGCCGTCCCGCACGCGCAGGTTCAGGTCGCTGACGGCCGTGCTCGTCCCGTACTGCTTGGTCAACTGCTTGGTCAGGATGATCGCCGGCGCGTCGCTGGCGCGGCTCATGTTCGACACAGCAACTCCATGAAGCGGGCCAGGAAGCGCGGACCATCGGCCTCCAGCACGACGGCGGCATTGGCGTCATCGGCCGGCCCGAGGTCTGGGCGACGCAGCCGGCGCAGATCGGCGACCGTCATGCCACGGGTGTGGGCGCCGTTCAACTCGACATCGACGCGCACCTTCGGCGCGTGGGTCGCCAGCGACGGGTCGCCGGCGATCGCCAGCGCCAGCGCGTCGTGCATCGCACTCTTGCGCTCGCCGTGGACGCTGGCGTAGAAGTCGAGGTAGTGCTGGAGGATGAGGTTCAGGTGCCGGCCGGCGACGGTGCCGCTGGCCTCGAGTTGATCCAGCAGCGGCTCGGTCAGGTGGACCTGCATCGTCACATCCAGGCCGACGAGCGTCACCGGCCAGCCGGCGGTCAGCACCATCTGCGCCGCCTCGGGGTCATGGACGATGTTGGCCTCGCCGGTGGACGTGATGTTGCCGGGGACGAGGAACGTGCCGCCCATCAGGACGACGCCACGGTAGAGTTGGGCGATCGACGGGTCCTCGGCCAGCGCCAGCGCGACGTTGGTCAACGGCCCGACCGGCACCAGTGTCAGCTCGCCCGGCCGCTCGTGCGCCAGCCGCACGATCTGCCGCGCCGCGTGCTCGCCGGTCGGCCGGCCGGCCGGCGGCGGCAGGTTGGTATTGCCCTGGCCATCCGCGCCATGCACGCGGCCCATCGGCCACTCGCGCGCCAGCAGAGGGCCGCCGGCGCCCTGCGCCACCGGGATGTGACCGTTGCCGGTCATCTCGAACAGGCGGATCGTGTTCAATGCCGTGATGTCGGCTGGGGTATTGCCCCAGACCGAGCCGGCGGCGACGATCTCGATCTCCGGCGCCGCCAGGCCGTAAAAGATTGCCATGCTGTCGTCGATACCGGTGTCACAATCCAGCACGACCTTCACCGACTCAGTCATTCTTGCCTCCAAGCCACATGAGGACGAGCCTGGTCCGCCGCGACGATGCCATCCAGCACGTGCAGCATGGGGGTGATGATTGGGCGATCGCGTGCGCGGAGCCGCCGGCTCATTTCATGCCGGACAGGACGGCGCCGCGGAAGTAGAAGCGCTGGCAGGCCAAGAACAGCACCAGGACTGGCAGCACGGCCGTGACCATGCCGGCGAAGGTGCGGCCCCAATAGATCTGGCGGTCGGTCGTCTGGCTGGCGATCATCACCTGAATCACCTGGAGCGCCTGACTGTTGGTCGCGATCAACGGCCAGTAGAACAGGTTCCAAATGAACTGGAACTCGATCAGCGCCGCCGTCGCGATCGCCGGTAATGCGTTGGGAAAGATGATCTTCCACAGGATTTGCCAGTAGGTCGCGCCATCGACCAGCGCTGCCTCGTCCAGCTCCTTGGGGATGCCGTAGAGGAACTGCACCAGCATGAAGACGATGAACGGGCTAGCGTAGAAGGGCACGATCATCGCCGCGTATGAGTTCTGCATGCCCAGCGCGCTGACGACGAGATAGAGCGGCACAATCGTCACCTCTTGCGGCAGCATGAAGGTGGCGATGACGTAGGCTAGCAGGTATTTCTTCCCTGGGAATGGCAGCCGGGCGAAAAAGTAGGCGGCCATGGTGTTAAACACCATCGAGAGGGTGACGACGGCGATCGAGATGAAGGCCGAGTTGAACAGGCCGCGCTGGAATTGCAGGCCGCCCTGCTTGCCCTCCTGCGAGAGGCCAAAGATGTCCAGGTAGTTCTGCAGCGTCCACTCGACCGGGATGATCGTGTTCCAGCTCAGCGGGAACATCTTGCCGTGGATCTCGGAATCGGGCCGCACCGAGCCGAAGAACATCCACAAGAACGGCAGCATGAAGATAACGGCGATGATGACATAGAGCGCGTACTGGCCAATCATCCCCGCGATGGCGCCGAGCTGCACCCCGCCGGTGCGGGCGCCAGCACGCGCCAGGGCACTGGTCGTGTCGGTCGGAACCGGCGTCGTCGAGGTGGCCATGGCTCAGTACTCCGTGTCGCTGCGCAGCAGCCGGAACTGGGCGATGCTGATCGACACCAGCAGCACCAGCACGAGGAACGACATGGCGCTGGCATAGCCCATGTCAGAGTAGCGGAAGCCATTTTGATAGATGTAGAAAACGATGGCGTTGGTCGAAAAGAATGGTCCGCCATCGGTCATGACGAAGATCGGCACGAAGATCTGCATCGACGAGATCGACTGGGTGACGATGACGAACAACGTCACCGGCTTCAGCAAGGGGAGTGTGATGTGCCACATCTGGCGCATCGGGCTGGCGCCGTCGATCGACGCCGCGTCGTAGAAGACGCCGGGGATGCTTTTCAGGCCAGCGACAAAGATGATCGTCGAGAAGCCAACCTCTTTCCAGACCATCATCACCGCCATCGTCGGCAGCGCCAGCAACTCGCTGCTCAGGAAACCGATGTGCGGCGACCCGAAGGCTTCCAGCACGGACTGGAGCAACCCGAGGTCCTTATTCAGCATCATGCCCCAGAGCATGGCGACGACGACGATCGAGGTGACGACCGGGATGAACAAGATCGTCCGGATAATGCCCATGCCACGCAGCTCGCGCGCCAGAAACAGCGCCAGCAGCAAGGACATCACGACCTGCAGCGGCACCTTCATCAGTACGTAGAGGATCGAAACCCTGAGGGATTGCCAGAAGAGGTCGTCGGTGAAGGCGCGCAGGTAGTGGTTCAGGCCGACGAAGCCACCGAACCCGCCGAGCAGGCTGTACTCGAAGACGCTGGCGTGCATCGCCATGAGAATTGGGATGTAGCGAAAGATGGCGAAGTTGATCAGCGCCGGCAGCACGAACAGCAGCGCCATCAGGTAGCGTCGGTTCTTCAACGACAGCCAACCGGCTCGCGCCACTGGCTGCGGCGTCGTAACAGCGGCCATCGCTCACCCCATCGTTGAAACGTGATGCGCGCCCTGGGATCGACGCTTCAGCTGGTAGCGCGGGAACTTGCTGACGTGTCGATCCCAAGCGCGCGACGGCGCACCCATCACGGCGCGGGCGTTACTTGGTCTTCCAGTCTTTGTACTTGGCCATCAGGCCGTCGGCGCGCTTGGCCATGTCGGTCGCCAGGCGCTTGACGTCGACGCCGGAGCCGGTGACGAGGTTGGTGAAGAACTCCTGCGCCAGGCCGTTGTACTCAGTGAAGCCGACCGTCTGGATGCGCGGCTGGCCGGCGGCCTTGAACTGCTGCATCACCAGTGAGCGGGGCAGTTTCTGGTAGTCCGGCAGGCTGTTGAGTACCTCGGTGTGGGCCGGCAGTTGCTTGAGCGTGTCGTAGATGATCTTGGAGCCGACCGGGCCGGTGATGAACTTGATCAGCAGCGCGGTCTCTTCCTTCTGCTGGCTGTACTGACCGAGCGCGAAGTGCCAGCTATCGGTGTGGCAGATCTGTGCGCCGCCCTGGAAGTAGGGCAGACCGGTGACGCTGTAGTCGAAGCTGCCATTCGGGTTGATGCGATTGTATTGGCCGATGGCGTTGTCCGGCGAGACGTAGAAGGCGGCCTTGCCGTTGAACCAGGCGTCCGGGATCGCCTCGACCGGGCTGATCTTGTACTTCTGGTAGATGTCGTTCCAGAACTGGTGGCCCTTGACCGCGTCCGGGTGATCGAAGTAGCCGCTGATGGTGATGCCATCATCGGAGATGCCGTTGTAGGCGGGGCTGCCCTTGGCGCCAGCGGCGCGGCGCAGCAGGCCGGCCTCGTAGTCCTGGTAACCGGTGCCCTGGCCCCAGCGCAGGCCGTACATCGTCGGCGGCTTGTTGACCTTCTGCCAGGCTTCGAGCGCCTGATCCATCGTCCAGGACTGGGCCAACTCGGTCGGCGGCTTGATGCCGGCCTCGTCGGTGACCTTCTTGTTGTACCAGAGCAGTGAGCACGACTCCATCATCGGCGGTGTATAGAACTTGCCGTTGAAGGAGGAGGTGGCCTGAGACGTTGGCAGGTAGCTCTTCTGGACGTACTCCTTGTCGAACCAGGTGTCCATCGGCGCGATGATGCCGTTGTAGGCGAAGTTCCAGACGTTCGGCCCATCCGCCAGGATGATGTCCAACGGCTGCTTCGCCGCCGCCGCCGCCTGGATCTTCGGGAAGAGTTGGGCGAACGGCACCGAATCGTACTCGAGCGAGACGTTCGGCTTCGTCTTCTGATACTCGGCCATGATCAAGCTCATCGCCCGCTCGATATCGGGACTGGTGACGCCCAGATAGGTGATCTTGACCTGACCCGCAGCGGGCTTAGCTGGGGCAGCGGCCGTTGGTGCGGCGGCGGCCGGCTTGGTCGGCTCGGCTGACTTGGCGGCCGGGGCGGTTGTCGACGCGGCGGCGGGCTTGGTTGGCTCAGCCGCCTTGGGCGCGGCGGTCGGACTCGCCGCCGGCGCGCCACAGGCCGTCAGCACCAGCAGCGCGGTGAGTGCGAGGCTTACGAGGCGGTGTCGGGCCATACATCCTCCTGCAATAAAACGGGGATACCAAGGGCGACAACGCGACCAGCGACAGCTTGGCCGGCGGGCGCGGGGCACGCGTACCGGGACCAATACGGTAGTATGGCTGGAGAGTACAGCCGCGCCGAAACGGTGTCAAGTGGCACGGTGTCACGGTGGCGCCAGACACGGAGTCCCGCCGCACTGTTGACAGGCTGTGACGCTGGTCGTTACCATCGGTCGCGAACCCTGACCGCCTCATCAGGATCTCAGGTCCGCGCCGGTCGTTGGGCCGGCGCTCGCCACAGGCAGGAGCCACCATGAGTTTCCCGAAACGCGTGCGCCTGGGCATCGTTGGGCTCGGCATCGGTATGCGCCACGCCAGCTCGTTTGCGCTGGTGCCGGAGGCCGAAGTCATCGCCATGGCCGACCCGGCGCCGAACCGGCTGCCGGTCAGCGTCGAGGAATTCTGCCGGCACTACGAGGCTAATCCCTACACCGACGGCTTCGCCATGATCGAGCGCGAGCCGCTCGACGCCGTCTCGATCTGCACGAATCCGAAGCTGCACCGGCCGCTGGTCGAGGCCGCTGCCCGGCGCGGCATCCATGTCCTGGTCGAGAAGCCGATGGCCGGCACCGTCGAGGATTGCGACGCCATGATCGCCGCCTGCGAGCGGGCCGGTGTCCACCTGGCGATGGAGTTCCCGATGCGGGAGCTAGCGCCGATGCAGGAGCTGCGCCGGGTGCTGGCGGCGGACACGCTCGGCCGGCCGTTCTTCCTGTCCGGCGAGTACGTCTGCGGCCCACGCCCCGGCCCACCCTGGATCTGGCAGATGGGGGACGGCTCCAGCGTCATCAACGAGAACACCTGCCACGTCATCGACTCGGCCTGCTGCCTGCTGGGCGAGGTCGACCGGGTCTACGCCGAGGGTGGCAACTACATCGGCCACGGCGCGCCGGTCGCGGACACGGCTGCCTTCACGCTGCATTTCAAGAACGGCGCGGTCGCGGCCATCGTCGGCGGCGGCGTGGGCACGATGGAGATGGGCATTCGCCCGCGCCTGAGTCTGTACGGCACCGAGGGTCAGGCCTACGTCGAGGGCATCTATCACACCTATCACCTGCTGCGCTACGCGCCGCGCGGCGGCGAGGTGGTCGAGCAAGACTACGGCGCGCCACCGGCGCTGTCGTCGGCCTCCGGCCCCTACAGCCGCTACCCACTGTTGGAGCCGGCACTGAAGCTGTTCGTCGACAACATCGTCGCCGGCCGGCCGCCGGCCGCCACTGGCCAGGACGGCCGCCACAATGTCGCGATTTGTCTCGCCATCCTCGAATCGATCCGCACCGGCCAGCCCGTTACCCTGTAGGGCCGCTGCCCGCCTGGACACGCTGCGCCAGCCCCGGACCCCACGCAGCACGTAGCATGTGAAGGAGCGCACCATGTCAACCGACACCGCCCGCATCCGCCTCGGCGTCAGCCATCTCGTGTGGGGCTTCGACCTGTCCGGCTTCGACCGTTTCAAGACCTTCGTCGACGAGGCGGCTGGCATCGGCTACCAGGGCATCGTCGCCTTTGACACCACCGTCGCGCCGTGGCTGGGCCGGCCGGCCGAGTTCAAAGCAGTGCTGGAGCAGCGCCGACTGCAATTGGTCGGCGTCATCTTGCGCCCGGGCATCGACTTCAACGGCACGCACCGCCTGTGCAAGTTCGTTGCCGAGGCCGGCGGCGAGATCCTGATCATGTCCGGTCCCTGCGGCACCGAGGCCGAGTGGGGCATCGTCCTGCCCGCTCTCCAACGTCACGCCGAGATCGCCAAGCAGTACGGCGTCAAGGGCGTCTACCACCACCACACCAACTGGATCGCCGAGACGTACGAGCAGACCGAGCGGCTGCTGGCTGAGACCGACCCGACTATCCTGCGGGCGATGCTCGACTGCGGCCATGCGACCAAGGACTTCACCGGCCACACCGCCGCCGAGTTCTTCCGGAAGTACCACGACCGCATCGACTACGTTGAGTTCAAGGATTTCACGCCAGCGTCAGATCTGCGCACCGAAGTTGGCCGGGGCCTGTGCGACTGGCAGTCGGTCGCCGCCGCGCTGCGCGAGTTCAACTATTCCGGCTGGGTCGTCGTCGAGCAGAACGGCACCATCCGCACCCCCAAAGAGAGCGCGGCCGAGAGCTACCACTTCATCCG
>JADLAZ010000261.1 GCA_020849725.1 Chloroflexota bacterium | reverse complement strand
GGGCCGGGTGACCAGCGTCACCCGGCCCGCGTTAGTCTAAACATCACATAGATGGGGGTCGGGGGTCAGGGATCGGGGGACGAGGGACAGGGAGATGGGGGCCGGCGTGGCGCCGGCATCCGGTCGTCAGCCGGAGGCGACGGCGCATCGGGAGACGGCTGGACCCCGGCGTTCGCCGGGGTGACGACCGTGTGCGGGGAATCCTGTCTCCGTACCATCCCCCGACCCCCGACCCCCGACCCCCGACCCCTAGAACAGGCTGCGGTTGAGCAGGAGGTGCGCGCCGATGCCGGCGGCGTAGCCGAGCGCGATCGCCCAGGTCCAGCGCAGGTGCGTCAGGAACGTGTAGGCGCCACGCGCCTGGCCCATGAGCGCGACGCCGGCCGCGCTGCCGACCGCGAGCAGCGAGCCGCCGACGCCGGTCGTCAGCGTCACCAGCAGCCATTGCCCCGGCGACAGCGTCAGGTCCATTGACAGCACGGCGAACATCACCGGCACGTTGTCGACGATCGCCGACAGCAGGCCGACCAGCACATTCGCTGCCGTCGGTCCCAGCCCGTCGTAGAGCCACCCCGACAGGACGGCCAGATAGCCGAGCGCCCCCAGGCCACCGACGCCGACGATGACCCCGTAGAAGAACATCAGCGTGTCCCACTCGACCCGCTCCATCAGTCGGAAGATGTTGAGTGGCCTCGCCGGCGCCCCGGGCGCGCTCGAGGGGTCGACGCGGGCGAAGGTGTCGTCGAGCTCATCGACCATCAGTGCGCGGCCAGAGGCGCGCTGATTGAAGCGGTAGCTGTACAGCTTCAGCAGTCCCAGGCCGAACATCATGCCGACGGCGGGCGGCAGGTGCAGTGCGCTGTGCAGGATAACGGTCAGCGCGATGGTCATCAGGAACAGGCCCGCGACCGCCAGCGCGCCGGCCTCCAGCGCCACGGCCTCGTCCAGCGCGGCCGGGGCGCCGCGCTCGACCGCCAGCGACATCAGCACTGCCGGCACCAGCCAGGTGATGATCGCCGGCACGACCAGCGGGAAGAAGCCGGTGAACGACACCAGCCCGCGCTGCCAGACCATCAGCGTCGTGATGTCGCCGAAGGGGCTGAACACGCCACCGGCATTGGCCGCGACGACGGTATTGATGCAGGCAAGGGTGATGAAGCGCGGCTTGCCCTGCCCGACGGCCACGGCGACTGTGCCCAGCACCAGCGCCGTCGTCAGGTTGTCGATGATGGGTGACAGGAGAAATGCCAGGCCACCGATCACCCAGAACAGCGCGCGGTAGGTGAGGCGGCGCCCGATCAGCCAGGCGCGCAGCGCGTTGAACAGGCCACGCTCCTCCATCGTGTTGACGTAGGTCATGGCGACGATGAGGAAGAGAAACAGCATGCCGAACTCGAGCAGGCTATGCTGCACCAGCTCCTCGGCCGCGGTGGCCTGGCCGCGCAGCGTGTAGCCGACTGCCACCAGCACCCAGATGATCCCGGCCGCGACCAGTACCGGGATCGACTTGCGCAGGTGCAGGCGCTCCTCGGCGATGACGATGCCGTAGGCGCCGACGAAGGTCAGCAGCGCCAGAATGCCGACCACGTCGCGGGTCAGGTCGAGCGTCGCCATGGCCCCTCCTACCCTGGGTCGCCGGCCCAATGCAAAAAGGACTGCTCCCGTGAACAGTCCCCACCGAGTCGCGGGGGATAACGGGGCCGGACCACCCGGCGCGGCATGCGACCACGCGCCGCGCAGCATAGCACAGGTCATCAGTGGGCTGTGAGCCAGTGAGCGAGGAGGGAGGACCGGACGGTTTTGCTGATCGCGTTGGCTGGCAGTATGCTGCCCCGCACAAGCGGCGGGTGCGCGGGGAGGGGACGACATGGCGAACGATCTCGCGGCGGCAATCGCGGCAATGCCGCTGAGCGACACCCACGAGCATCTCCACGCCGAGCGGCGCTACGTCGAGGATGGCCCGGATATCCTCCAGGCAATCTTCGACCATTACCTGCTCGCTGATCTCGTCGTCGCTGGGGCATCGGCCGAGGCGGTGGCGCGCCTGGTCGACGCCAGCGACCCCGACATCCGGGCGCGCTTCGCGGGTGTGCGCGGCGCCTGGGAGGCCTGCCAGCAGACCGGCTACGGCGAGGCGACGCGCTTGACCGCCCGGCTGGTCTACGGCCTGGAGGAGATCACGCCGGACGGGCTGGAAGGCGCGACGGCACACCACGCCGCCCTGTGCCGGCCGGGCGAGCGCTTGCGCCTCCTGCGCGAGGTCGCGCGCCTCGATCATGTGCAGATCGACGCCTTCGAGTGGGCCTGCCAGCCCGATCCGGCCGGCCCGGACTTCTTCCTTTACGATCTCTCCTGGGCCAACTTCTGCGATGGTCGCCTCGAGTTGCCACAGCTCCGCGATGAGACCGGGATCGCCGTCGCGACGGTGACCGACCTGCGCGCAGCCTTCGCCGCGCTCTTCGCGCGCTACGGCCCGCTCGCGATCGCGGTGAAGTCGCAGCACGCCTACCATCGCACGCTGCACTGGCGGGAGCGCACCGACGCCGACGTCGCACCGATCCTCGCGCTGGTGCTGGCCGGGCAAGCGCTATCGGATGATGCGCGCCTCTGCCTCGGCGACTGGTGCTGGGCGCGCGGTATCGAGCTCGCGATCGAGCACAACTTGCCCTTCAAGCTGCACACCGGCTACTACGCCGGCCATAGCCGGATGCCGATCGATCGTATCCGCGCGGGCCATCTCTGCGGTCTCCTCGCGCGCTATCCGCGGGCGCGTTTCGTCCTGATGCACATCGCCTACCCGTACAGCGACGAGTTGGTAGCCCTGGCGAAGCACTACCCGAATGTCTACGTCGATCTCTGCTGGGCCTGGAGCATCGATCCGTGGACGACGCGCGATTTCGTGCGGCGGATGATTCACACCGTGCCGATCAACAAGCTCTTCGCCTTCGGCGGCGACACATCCTGGCCTGCCGCGTCGGTCGCCTACGCGGCGCAGGCGCGCGCGTGGCTGACGCGCGCCTTGCAAGCCGAGGTGGACGATCGGCTGCTGACCGAGCCCCAGGCGATCGCCGTCGCCGTGCGGCTGATGCAGACCAATCAGAGCGCCTGCTTCGATTTCGATGGCACGCGCGCCGCAATTCGCCGTGAGCTCGCGGGGCGAGCCTGACGTGGGGTGAAGTCGCGGCCCGGATGCCGCCTCAGGCGCCGACGGCCGCCAGTGCCCGGACCTCGGTGACGACGGCCGGCAGGTCGGCCAGCACGCGCTCGATCTCGGTGGCGGTCGTGCCGCGCCCGAGCGTCAGGCGCAGGCTGGCGCGGGCCAGGTCGGCCGGCAGGCCCATCGCCAGCAGCACGTGGCTGGGCGCGGCCGAGCCAGAGGTGCAGGCGGAGCCGGTCGAGGCGGCGATGCCGCGCGCGTCCAGCGCCAGCAGGAGCGTGTCGCCCTCCGCGCCGGGGATGCTGACGTGCAGCGTGCTGGGCAGGCGCGCGTCTGGATGGCCGTTGACGATCAGGTCGGGCAGGCGGGTGCGCAGGCCGGCCTCGAGGCAGTCGCGCAGTGCCGCCAGTCGGGCGCTCGTCGCCGGCCGCTCGGCCTCGGCCAGCGCCAGCGCCGTCGCCAGCCCGACGATGCCGGCGACGTTCTCGGTGCCGGCGCGGCGGCGGCTCTCCTGCGTGCCGCCGTGCTGCTGCGGCGCCAGTGCCGTGCCGGCGCGCACATACAGCAGGCCGACACCCTTTGGCCCGCCGAACTTGTGCGCCGACAGCGCCAGCAGGTCGCAGCCGAGCGCCGCCACGTCCAGCGGCAGCGCGCCAGCAGCCTGGACCGCGTCGGTGTGCAGCGCGATGCCGCGCGGCCGCGTCAGTGCCGCGATCTCGCCGATCGGGTTGATCGTGCCGACCTCGTTGTTGGCCAGCATGACACTCACCAGCGCCGTGTCCGGTTGCAGTGCTGCCGCCACCGCCGCCGGTGAGACCTGGCCGGTCGAGTCGACGGCCACGCGCGTGACCGGAAAGCCCTGGGCAGCCAACTCGTCGGCGGCGTGCAGCACGGCGTGATGCTCGACGGCCGAGACGACGACATGCTCGCCGCGTCCCTGCCGGCGCGCTGCCCAGGCGGCGCCCTTCAGCGCCAGGTTGTCGCTCTCGCTGCCACCGCTGGTGAAGATGATCTCGCGCGGCGCGCAGCCCAGCACCACCGCCACCTGCCGGCGCGCCTCGTCCAGCGCCCGGCGTGCCAGGCGGCTCTGACGGGAGAGACCCGACGGGTTGCCGTAGACCTCACTGAAGTAGGGCAGCATCGCCGCCACCGCCTCCGGCCGGCAGGGCGTTGTCGCGGCATGGTCGAGGTAGATCGGCTCTGGCTCGGTCATCGGTGCATCCTTGGTCCCGATCGTGGCAAGCCGAGCATACCCGCACCGTCCCCCTGGCGGCCACCACCGGCCCGACCGGGTCGGCGGTGACGAATCTCTTACCAAATTCTAACAAACGGCGCCTGCTAACCATATTTGCCGTTTTACTCAATCGAAATCTCCCGATTACCACGATAGTCTCAGGCATGTGAAGCAATAAATACAGCACTACGGGTCGGCCACTCGCCCACTAATCTCCTACGAATAGGTGATGAATCACGCCGAGCACCGTAGTTAGAGATACGTCATGCGCGGGTCAGCGGCGCAACAGGGAGGTTGAGAAGTGACACGGATGTCCGCGATTCGGGGTGTCCTGGCATTCGCCATCGCGCTGCTGGGTGTGCCGGCCTTCTGGCCGACCGCCGCCATCGCGACCCTGCCGGCCGAGCCCACGCCGCCGGCCAGCGCCCTGCTGCGGGCCGCGCCGCCCCTGTTTGTCGAGAACATTGGCCAGTTCCCGCCCGTGGTGCGCTTCCAGGCGCGCGGCGGCGGTGGCGCCTGGTGGTTCGCGGATGACGGTATCTGGCTGGCGGTGGCGGGCGCGGCGGACGGTGCGGCGGCGCCGGCGCTGGCGCGGCTGCACCTCACCTTTGCCGGCGCCGCCCCGACCGCGCCGCGACCGGTCGGCGTGCCGGCGGCGCGGGTCTCCTACCTCCTCGGCAGCGATCCCGCCGGCTGGCACGCCGGTGCGCCGGCCTGGACTGGCGTGCGCTACGACAATCTGTATCCGGGGCTGGACCTGGTCATCGGCGACGGTGGGGCGGGCCAGGTGCGCTGGTGGTGGGAGGCGCGCGATGGCGCCGACCCGGCCACGGCGCGCCTGACGATCGCCGGCGGCGACGTCCAGTCGGTGGACGAGGGGCTGCTGCGGATCGCCACTGGCGCGGGCGATGTCGCGCTGCCGCTGCCGTCTGCGGCCACACTCAGCGCGCCGGCGCGGCTCGTCGCCGGTGAGGTCGTCGGGCCGGTCGGCATGGGGAGCGCGCCGACGGATGCGTTGCAGGCAGCGGCAGTCAACGATCTGCTATACGCCACCTTCCTGGGTGATACGGGCGACGACCAGGCGACCGGCGTCGCCGTCGATGCCGGCGGCAACGCCTATGTCACTGGCTACACGTCGTCGGTCGACTTCTCCAGCCTGCCGGCCAGCTACGATCCATTGCTGAGCGAGAATGGCACCGGCCAGGATGCCTTCGTCGTCAAGCTGAACGCCACCGGCTCGACGCTGGCGTATTGGACCTACCTGGGCGGCAGCTCCGCCGACACTGGCGCCGCCATCGCCGTCAACGTCGCTGGCGAGGCGTACGTCACCGGTATGACGAAGTCGAACGCGGCCAACGGCGGCTTCCCGACCACGGACAACGCCTACCAGAAGCCACCTCAAGCGGGCAACGAAAGCGTGTTCGTCGCGGTCCTCGATGCCGAAGGCGCCTCACTCCTCTACTCAACGCTGCTGGCCGGCGCCGGCCAGGACCTGCCAGGCAACATTGCCGTCGGACCGGACGGTCAGGCCTATGTGGCTGGCGCCACGTCGTCGACCGACTTCCCGGCCAAGGGCGGCATCTCCAAGCCCGGCAACTACGATGTGTTCGTTGCCAAGCTCAACCCGGCGTCGACCAGCGGCCCCACGAGTCTGGTCTACGCGACGTTCATCGGTGCATCGCAGAAGGACCGCAACGGGGTCGTGGCCGTCGATGGGACCGGCGCCGCCTACGTGGCCGGCGTCACCGAGGGCAATGCGTTCAATAGCGTCACGCGGCCGATCGGTCTGCCTGGCCCATTCGACAAGAGCTACAACGGCGGCTTCACCGATGCCTTCGTGGCCAAGCTCAATCCGCAAGGCGAGCGCGTCTACGCCACGCTGCTCGGCGGCAGCGATGAGGACGCTGCGACCGCCATCGCCGTCGATGCCGCTGGCACGAATGTGTACGTGACCGGCTACACCAACTCGCATGCCGGCCTGTCGGTCCCCTTCCCGAAAGCAGCTGGCGCTTACGGCGGCGGCGCCTGCCCGGTCCCGCCGGCCGCGACGCGCGGCTGCTTCGATGTCTTCGTCGCCCGTCTGACGCTGGCGGCGACGGGCACGAACGACCTGATCGCCGCCGCCCTGATCGGTGGCGCGGGCGATGACACCGGCACCGGCATCGCCGTCGACAGCGTTGGCCGCATCTACGTCACCGGCGAGACGGCCTCGGCCGCCTTCCCGACGACGACCAATGGCTACCAGACCGGCCCACAGGGGGCGCGCGACGCCTTCGCGCTGAAACTGGACGCGGCTATCAGCAGCATCCGCTACAGTACCTACCTCGGCGGCGGCGCCGATGACTTCGGCCGGTCCATTGCCCTGAGCGGGAATACGCCCTACGTCGCTGGCGGCACCGTCTCCGGCAACTTCCCTACCCGCAGCGGCGGCTACCAGACGACCCCCGGCGGTGGCGCGGCCGGCTTCGTCACCAAGTGGGCCATGCCGGAGGATAACCCGCGGGCGCTGGCTGGCCCGCCAGCGACGGCGACGCCAACCGCCACGACCGGACCGGGGCAGCCGACGGCGACAGCGACCACCGCCCCCGGACAGCCGACGGCGACGGCGACCCAGCCGGCCGCGCCGGCCACGCCGACGCCGCTGCCGACGGTCATCGGCACCACCGCCACGGCCAAGACCTGGTACTTCGCTGAAGGCTACACCGGTCCGGGCTTTGACGAGTACCTGACGATCAACAACCCCGGCGTCGTGAATGGCTCGGCGACGATCACCTACTTTGTCGAGGGCGAGACCACGCCAACTCAGCGCGTCGTTGCCCTGCCGCGCAACAGCCGCACGACCATCACCGTCCACGGCGACTGGCATCCGACCAGCAACCCCGGCGGCCTCGGTCG
>JADLAZ010000260.1 GCA_020849725.1 Chloroflexota bacterium | reverse complement strand
TCTGCACGTGGTCGACGTACTGCCGGTTCCAGGTCGGCTCGAAGATGCCGTTGGCGAAGCGAAACACGAGGATGTTCTGGACCGTCTCCTTGCCCAGGTAGTGGTCGATGCGGTAGATCTGACGCTCACGAAAGACGCTCAGCAACTGCTGGTTCAGGTCGCGCGCGCTGGCCAGGTCGTGGCCGAACGGCTTCTCGACGATCAGCCGGATGAAGCGGCGATCGCCGGCGTCGCTCGGCCGACCCAGCCCGGCGTTGCCGAGTTGTCGGGCGATCTCGGTGTAGAAGTTGGGCGGCGTCGCCAGATAGAAGACGCGATTGCCACCCGTGTTGCGCTCCTGGTCGATGTGGGTGAGCAGCGCGCTCAACTTTTCGTAGCCGGTCGAGTCGTCGAAGGTCGAGGCGCAGTAGAACAGACCGCGGGCGAAGCTCTCCCAGACGGTGTCGTCGACCGGCCGGCGGCGGGAGAACTCGTTGACAGCGGCGCGCATCTCGTCGCGGAACTGCTCATCGGTCTTGGGCCGCCGGGCGAAGCCGACGACCGAGAAGCCGGGCGGTAGAAATCCTTCGAGCGCCAGATTGTACAGTGCCGGGATCAGCTTGCGGTGGGTCAGGTCACCGGTCGCCCCGAAGATCACCATCACGCATGGCTCCGGGCTGCGCTCCTGCCGCAACCCCTGGCGCAATGGGTTGACGCTCGGCACGGTCTGCATGCGCTCCCCTCTCTTTGCCCTGGCCGCCGGACCACGCGCACCGTGCCTGGACGTGGCACGGTCGCTGGCCGATCCAGCGCATCCCTTGACGCAAGCATATCCGATGCCGCCGCTGAACTGGCGCATGTCCCGCGTGTGTGGACTGGCCGCCATGCTATACTGCCAGCGTCGGCGGCGTCTCTGGTGCGGGTCGATAGCGAGCGCTGCACGCCGGCTCAACGCCCGAGGGAGGATGTGTCCCGAATGAGCGATGTCCCGTCGGTCCGGCTCCCGTTCGGCACGGTCGCGGCCGTGTTCCCGTCCACCGAGGCCGCCGCGCAGGCGGCGACGGCGCTCGATCGGCGCGGCTATCCCCGCGCGCTCGTCTCGGTGCTGACCGGCACGCCCTGGCAGAACGGTGCGACACCTCCCTCCGGCTTTCTGCCCGATCCCGAACTGGGCTACGCCCTGATGCCGGCCACGCCGGCCGATGCCGCCCCGGTGGCTGATGGTGGGCTGTCGCCCGCGCTGGCGCAGTTCGCCGGCACATTGCTGACCGCGCCGCGCCGGCGCAGTAATCCGGCCCGCACCACTGCCATCGCTGTCGTGATCGGCCTGGTCGTGCTGGTCGTGTCGATCTTCCTCTTCCCGGGCAACTGGCTGGCGCAGACGATCCTGCTGCTGGTCGTGCTGCAGGCCATCATCATCGTCGCTGTGCTGGCCTACATCCGGCGCGAGGACACTGGCTTCCCCTTCCGGGAGCGCATCGCCGACGTCGACGCCGCGCTGGAGCATGGCGGCGCGCTGGTGACGGTGCGCTGCACGCCGCCCTACACCGCGACGGTGACCGACGCGCTGCGCGCCGCCGGCGGCGATGTGCTCGGCTACGCCCAGGAGCGGGTCTACCCACTGCCGGCCTAGCGTCGCCCATGCTCGGGTTGCCCCAGGGGACGCCTAACGGCGGCAAGCTCCGCCTGCGCCCGCCGAGCCGGCTCGGCACTGGCGCGCTGGGCCGTCACCCCGTACCATGGCGGCTATGGCCACTTCCCGCCTCGACCGCCGCGACCCTGTCCATGGGAGCCGCCCGCGACGAGTCCCGGGCGCCCGCGGTCTGATCGCCATGGTATCGTCTCGCGACCGGTGGCTGGTCGGCCTCGCCTGGTCGCGGTCCGCGGCGCGGCACCAGCAGGCGCCGGCTCGCACGCCACGATGAGCGCGCTGCCGGGAGCGGGGCGGCGCCTATCATTGGGCCACGCGTTCCGGGCCTTGCGCCTGCCTGATTATCGCCTCTATTGGAGTGGTCAGCTCACCTCGCAGACCGGCACCTGGATGCAATCGACGGCCCAGGCCTGGCTGGTGCTCAAGCTGACTGACTCGCCGCTGGCGCTGGGCACCGTCGCCATGGTCCAGTTCACGCCGGTTCTGCTCTTCTCACTCATCGGTGGCGTGCTGGCCGACCGCCTGCCCAAGCGCCGCCTGCTCATGCTCACCCAGACGGTGATGCTGCTGCAGGCGGCCACGCTGGCGGCGCTGACCTGGACCGGGCGGGTCCAGCTCTGGCAGATCTATGTGCTGGCCGCCATCCTCGGCACAGCCAATGCCATCGACAACCCGACGCGCCAGGCATTCGTGCGCGAGTTGGTTGGACAAGACGATTTGCCCAACGCCATCGCCCTGAACTCGATGCAGCTCAACCTGTCGCGCATCATGGGGCCAAGCCTCAGCGGCCTCCTGATCGTTGTCGTCGGCGTCGCGGGCTGCTTTGCCGTCAATGCGGTGAGTAGCCTGGCGGTGCTGGCCGCGCTGTGGCGGGTCCGCGCGCGCGGCGCACCGGTGGGAACAGGCCGGGCGCGCAGCAACATGCTCGGCCAGATCGGCGAGGGACTGCGCTACGCCGCGCGGGCGCCGGAGGCCGCGCTCGTCCTGCTGGTAGTAGCGGTCATCGGCACCTTCGGCTACAACTTCACCACCGTGCTGCCGCTGGTGGCCGAGTATGTGCTGGGGGCCGACCCTCTGCAGTTCGGCACCCTGACATCGGCGCTGGGCGCGGGTTCGCTGCTGGCGGCGCTGGGCATGGCCGCCAGCGGCCGGGCCACCCGACGCGGCATGTTCGCCGGCGCGGCCGGCTTCAGTCTCATGCTGGCGGTGGTGGGCCTGTCGCCCTGGTGGGTGTTGACGCTGCCGGCGCTGGTCGGGCTGGGGGCATGCAGCATCATCTTCAGCACGACCGCCAACACCCGCCTGCAACTGGCAACACCGGAGGCGTTGCGCGGCCGCGTGATGAGCCTCTACTTCCTGCTCTTCGCCGGCAGCACCCCCATCGGCGGGTTGACGATCGGTCTGCTGGCGCAGCGGGTGGGCGTGCCCGAAACGGTGGCCCTGGCGGCAATCGCCTGCGGGCTGGGTGTCGCTGGCGGGCTGGTCTACGCCTACCGGCACCGGGCTGCCCTTGGTCCGGATGGCCCCAGACCCGCCACGGCGCCGGCAGTACCCAAGCCGGAACCACCGGTGTCGGATGGGCGCCGAGCCGAGACGCGCATCGGCGACTAATGGCGGCCGGTGGCGCGAGGTCCACCGGCGCGCGGGTGCCCCTGTTCATCAACGCGATCCGGCGCTCGCGATCGTCGGCCGTGGCGAACCGGTTACTGTTGGCCCCCGAGCAGTCCCCCGAGCAACCCGCCCACGTCGATACCGCTCTTCTCCTGCGCCATCTGCATCAGCGCCGGCAAATTCTGCTGCACGAACTCGACGGCGACCGCCGCCGCCTGCTGCGCCTGCTCGTCGCTCAGCCCGACGCGCGCCTTCAACAGGTCGATGAACTGGGCTGTCAATTGCTCTTCCATCCGGCTCCATCCTTTCCTGGTTGCCGCCGTCAGGTCTACCTCGCGCCGCCCAGCACGACCTGATCGACGATCATGGCGGCAAAGAGCAGCGCCAGGTAGGCGTTGCTGTAGAAGAAGGTGCGCCGAGCCCAGCGCATCTCGTCGCCGCGCTGCAGCGCCACGCCGTGGGCCAGCAGGACCACCCCCAGCAGCAGCGCCGCCGCGAGGTACCAGAAACCCATGAGCCGCGTTGCGAACAGCAGCAGGCTGAGCGCCACCAGCAGCAGCGAGTAGAGCAGGATCTGGCGCTTCGTCTCGGCCTCGCCAGCGATCACCGGCAGCATTGGCACGCGCGCCGCGGCGTAGTCGCGCTTGAGCAGCAGCGACAGCGCCCAGAAGTGAGGCGGCGTCCAGAAGAAGATGATCGCGAACAGGTAGAGCGGCAGCAACGACAGGTCGCCGGTGACCGCGACCCAGCCGACCAGCGGCGGGATGGCGCCGGCCGCGCCACCGATGACGATGTTCTGCGGCGTCGAGCGCTTCAGCCAGAGCGTGTAGACGATGACGTAGACGAGCAGCCCGGTGATCGCCAGGAAGGCTGCCAGCAGGTTGACGAACGCTGCCAGCAGCGCGAAGGCCAACGCGCCGAGGGCGATGCCGAAGGCCAGCGCCCGCGCTGGCGCCACCTGATGGCTCGGCAGAGGCCGACGGCGCGTGCGCCGCATCAGCTCGTCGATGTCGCGGTCCAGGTACTGATTGATGGCATTGGCGCCACCGGCGGCCAGGAAGCCGCCGAGCATCGTCAGCAGCACCAGCTCGGTCGGCGGCCAGCCATTCTGGGCCAGCACCATCGCCGTCAGGGTCGTGATCAGCAGCAGGACGATGATGCGCGGCTTCATCAGCGCCAGATAGGCGCCGGCGACGTGCAGCGTCCGCCGCGGCCCCACCGCCCCGGCGACAACCGGCGCGGGCGATGGGGTGCTGTCACCGGCGACTGGCGCCTGGGCGAACCATCCAAGACGCCAGCCAAGCCGCGGTAGTGCCACGCTGCGATCTCCTGTGCAAGCTGTCGTGGGCCGCCGGTCGCCCGCCATGATGCCCGTCGGCGCTGCCGGCGCGCCGACAATCCGCCCGCGATGGTCGGCTCGTATGCTGAGGCGGCGCCGCGCCCTCGCGGCAGCCGTCCTGCATTGTACAGCGGCGGCGAGCGGATGGTGCGCCCGACGTGGCCGGGGCCGCCTGGCCCAGGGCGTACGGGGCAACGCCAGGGGTGAACATCGCCAATGCTATACTGCGGAGGATGCCGCGATGGTGTTGCACCACACGGACCAGGAGGAACATCCCATGGCACTGCATCGCTCAATCATCTCGCGTCGCCGCGCACTCGTCGCCCTGGGGGGTGGTTCGCTGACGTTGCTGGCCGCCTGCGGCGGCACGCCGGCTAGCCCGACCGCCGCGCCCAAGGCCGCCGAGCCGACCAAGCCGGCCGCTGCCGCCCCGACGACGGCCCCGACGGCCGCGCCCGCGGCCACCAAGCCAGCCGAGCCGACCAAGCCGGCCGCTGCCGCCACCACCGCACCTACCGCCGCCGCCAAGCCACAGACTGGCGGCAGCCTGACCACCGCCGAACTCGGCGCGCTGACCAAGACCCTCCACCCCTACCCTGACAATGCGTCGTACACCAGCACCTGGACCCAGGCGGCCAGCTTCATCTGGAACGGCGGCCTCCTGGCCTTCGACGGCGACACCCTCGAGTACAAGCCGGACATGGCCACGGCCTACAAGGTCAGCGAGGATGGCAAGACCTTCACGTTCACGCTGCGGGACGATCTTAAGTGGTCGGATGGCTCGGCGGTCACGATCGACGACTTCCTGTTTGCCTACGAGATGGCCAAGGACCCCAAGAACGACTACGTCGGCCTCGATGATGTGGACCGCATCGCCAGCTTCACCGCGCCCGACGCCAAGACGATCGTCGTCGTGCTGAAGGAGGTCTTCGCGCGCGACATCGCCACCGGCGTCGCCAGCATCATCGGCCCGGTGCCGAGCAAGATCTGGAAGGGCAAGCCCTGGAACGACCCGACCGGCAACCCGGAGATCCTCAAGCCGTCGGTGCTGCTCGGCCCGTACAAGATCAAGGAGTTCCGCCAGGCCGAGGTAGCCACCTTCGAGCCGGTGGCCACTCACTACGCCGGCAAGCCAAGCTTGGAGTCGATCACGCTGCGCCCGGCGCAGCAGCCGACCGTCGCCTACGAACTGCTCAAGTCCGGCCAGGCCCAGTGGGCGCCGAACATCCCGCCGGCGCAGTATGAAGAGGCCAAGAAGAACCCTGATCTGGTCATGCTCGAGTGGACTCCGGCCAACGGCTCGTATCGAAACCTGGAGTTCAACCTGACGCGCGACTTCTTCAAGGACAAGCGCGTGCGCGAGGCGCTGGCGCGCTCCATCAGCCGCGAGGACCTGATCCAGGTGGCCGAGAATAACCTCGGCAAACCGCAGTACTCGTTCATCAACCCGGCCAATACCAAATGGTACAACGCGGCTGTCGACAAGTACGACTTCGACCTGCCCCGGTCAAAGACGCTGCTGGAGCAGGCCGGCTACAAGCTGGACGGCGGCGTGCTGAAAAACGCCACCGGCCAGCCGGTCAAACTCAGCGTCTATTACCCGACGACGTCGGCGCCGCGCGGCAAGATTGCCGCCTATCTCCAGCAGCAGTTCAAGCAACTGGGCATTGAGCTGGAGGTGCGCGGCCTGGACTTCAACGCCTACACCGATCAGGTCGGCAAGAAGAAAGACTTCGACCTGAGCCTCGGCACCTACGGCGGCGGCAGCATCGACCCCGACCTGGCGGCCAAGGCCCAGCTCATCAGCAACGGGCAGCAGAACGTCACCGGCTTCAAGAACGAGCAGGTCGACGCCGCCTTCAAGGCTGCCGCTGTCGAGCAGGACAACGCCAAGCGCAAGGCCGCCTACGATCAGATCCAGCAGATGGTCAGCGCCGAGTTGCCGGTCTTCTACCTCTACTCGCTGCTCAAGTTCAGCCCGATCTCGAAGAAGGTCTCCGGGGTCCGACCCACCAAGCTGGACGACCTGCTCGGCAACCGCGCCTTCATGACCTGGTCCGTCGCCAAGTAGCGCGTGATGAGTGATGAGTGATGAGTGGGGATTACAACCCACTCCCACTCATCACTCTACCGTGATTGCTAGCGGAGATCGGACGACTCACGCGGCAGAGCGGACATGACGAGCCAGCGGCGTGCCTACGATACGTCCGCCTTGTGGGTGCTGGCTGACCGAGCAGCGTAGAGTTGTCGCGTCAACTGGATCTGGCCCCAGTGCTCGCCGGCATGGATGATGGCATGCTCGATGCACCAACCGACGGGCACATCCGACTCGTGTGGCCGCGGCAGCGCGCGCTGGACGTGCCGCACCGTGCCCCAGTCGACACCATCGAGGCGAGCGAACGCCGCGCGTGACCGCATCCGCGACCGCTCGACGATGGCGACCAGCGTGGCGGCATCGCCCCGGCCGCGGAACTCGGCGTCGCGGTCGCGCACGACCGGCTCGCCCAGTGCCCGCGTCAGCCAATTGTCGAGCGAGCCGGCGATGTGATGCACCAGCGCGGCGATCGAGTTCGATTCATCGTCGGTCGGCGTCCAGTTGAGGCAGTCCTCATCCAGCGGCCGCAGCAGCGCCGTGAGCGCATCGTACAGCTCGTCCAGCACAGCCTGGCTGGCGGCAAGGTGTGGGTCCATCGGGATACCTCCTCGACGACGTGATCGGACACGCATCCTTGGGCATCGAGAGGCTCGCATCAGGTGTGACGTCGCCACGGGCCAAGGCATCACCAGTCACGCCGGCAGCACAAGGTCGTGGCGCCAGCTACTATACCAGCACGTCGATCGCACCCCTGAGCCGCCTATCCCCAGCCGCAGCCGGCGCGGGCTACTCGGCCACCGAGGCCGGCGCGGCCCACCAGGTGGCCTGGGCCAGGGCCGGGTTCGTGCGGGCGTAGTGGGTCTGCAAGCTGATCACCGTCAGCGGTCGCTCGCGCACGCCCCGGATAGCGCTGATGGCGGCGGCGGCGGCCGACAGCGTCGTCAGCAGCGGCACCCGGTGGCGGATGGCCGCCTGGCGGATACTGACGCCGTCGGCGTGGGCGATGC
>JADLAZ010000259.1 GCA_020849725.1 Chloroflexota bacterium | reverse complement strand
GCGATCCGCTGGCGACGAGCGCGTGCTATCATCGGCGGAGGTGGGGTGACCTCGCCCAGGGATGGGGAGGACGATGACGGTTGTGACGGTGGGCGATCTGCTGCGCCGGCTGCCGCCGGACCGGCTGCGGCCGATGGCAGGACAGGCGGGGCTGACGCGCGAGGTGCGCTGGGCCACGTCGCTGCGCGCGACGCCACCCTACTTGTCGCACCTGACCGGCGCGGAGATCGTGGTGCTGCTCGATAGCACGCTGCGGACGGTCAGCCCGCCCCTGAGCCTGGCGCCGCTGGTCCGGGCGCTGGCCGAGCGCGGCGCGGCGGCGGCAGTCACCGACCGCCTGTCGAACGAGGCGGTCGAGGCGGCCGAGGACTGCCGCCTGCCGCTGCTGTTGACCGCGCCGAGCGCCGGCGGTGAGCTGGAGAGCGAGCTGAACCGGCTCATCAACGAGCGGCTGAACCACCTGTACACTGTCTCGAGCAACGCCGGCCGCCGCTTTGCCGAACTGGCCGTCAGCGGTGGGCTGGCGGCGATTCTGGAGCACGCCGCGGCCCTGATCGATAAGACCATCCTGTGGGAGGATGAGAGCTTCGTCACGCTGATGGCCGTCCCGCCGCCTGGTCAGGCGCTGGCCTTCCCAGCGCCGCAGCCGCCGGTGGCCTTCCAGGTCGAGTGGGGCAGTGGGCCGGGGCAGGAGAGCCTGCTGCCGGTGGCAACGCCGGCCGGCGCGGACGGCCTGCGGCGGCTGGTGGCGCCGGTGCTGGCCGGGGGCATGCTGCGCGGCTACCTGTCGGCCATCGCCCCGGACGGCGACTTCACCGATGTCGACCGGAGCGTCCTGCAGCGCGCGGCTGAGGCGTGCGCCTTTGAGGTGCTGCGCAGCCCCAGTCATCGGCGAGAGGAGTCGCCAGCGATCGAGACGCTGCTGACGGAACTGCTCGCCGGCCGCTACGGCTCGGAGACGGCCGTGCTCGGACGGGCGCGCTACCTGGGCCTGGCGATCGAGCAGCCACACCTGGTCGTCGCCGTCGATCCGGCGGACCCAGCGCGGCGCAGCGCACGCCACCGCGACGAAGCGGCGCGGCTGCTGAGCGTGGAGTTGCGCGGCCGGTTGGGCGAGGCGCTGCTGGTGCGGGGGCTGGGGGCGGCCGCCGTGCTGCTCGCGCCGCTGGCCGAGCCGCTGGCGACCGAGCGTGAGCGCGTGCGGCGCGTGCTGGTCGAGCTCGTGCGGCGACTCAACGCCCGGCTCGGCGACGACGATGCGCTGGCAGTCGGCATCGGTGGCCTGCACCCGGGCCTGGCCGGCTATGCCCGCGCCTTCCAGGAGGCCCACTACGCGCTGCGCGTCGGCCCGGTCGCTGGGACGGACGCGCCGGTCGACTTCATCGGCATGGGCTTCTACCGATTGCTCTTCCCGCTGCACCACCACGACGAGCTGCGGTTCTTCCGCGACGAGGCGCTCGGGCCGCTGCTCGCCTACGATCGGCGCCGCAACAGCGAGATGATCGACACACTCGAAGCCTATTTCGCCAGCGGCTGCAACGTCGTTGAGGCGGCCGACCGGCTGCACGTCCACCGCAACAGCCTGGCCTACCGGCTGCGGCGCGTGGCCGAGATCACCGGTCACGACCTGCACGCGCAGGAGCACCTGTTCTTGCTGCAACTGGCGCTCAAGGTCCACCGCGTGCTGGAAGCAGTCGCGCCACCGTCGTAGGGGCCGTTCGCGAACGACCCCGACGGACAGAAGGACCGCGCGCCGCACGCCTGCGCGGCGCGCGGCCGAAGATCAGAGCGCCTCAATGACCTCGATCTTGTGCAAACGCACGAGCGTGCGATTGTGTAATCTGCACAGACAGCTGGCGGAACTTGGGTAGACTGCACGTAGTTGGCCGGCGGCAGCCTGCGTAAACTGGCAGGCGTGCTGGCGGCGTCGTTTAGCACGCAGGATGTACCGCTTTAGGAGGGTAGACACGTGGCGGTGAAGATCGGCGCGGGCGCGACGCCGGCGGATGTCATGGCGCTGGCACGCGAGGCCGGTGTCAAGATGGTGGACGTCCGGTTCATCGACATGCCCGGCACCTGGCAGCATTTCACACTGCCGATCCAGAACTTCAAGGAGAGCGATTTCGAAGACGGCATCGGCTTCGATGGTTCGAGCATCCGTGGCTTCCAGGTGATCAACGAGTCGGATATGCTGCTCTTCCCCGACCCGAGTACGGCGATCGTCGACCCGATCCTCGAGGTGCCGACGCTGAGCATCATCTGCGATGTATCCGACCCGATCACGCGCGGGCCGTACACGCGCGACCCGCGCAACATCGCCAAGAAAGCCGAAGCGTACGTCAAGACGACCGGCATCGCCACCGGCGCTTACTTCGGGCCGGAGGCGGAATTCTTCCTGTTCAACGATATCCGCTTCGACCAGGGCACGAACTTCGGCTACTACTACATCGACTCCGAGGAAGGCATCTGGAACAGCGGCACGTCCAACGGCAAGCCGAACCTCGGCTACCGCCCGCGCGCCAAGGAAGGCTACTTCCCGGTGCCGCCGACCGATAAGCTGCAGGACCTGCGCTCGCGCATGGTCATGACCCTGATGGAGGCCGGCGTCGATGTCGAGGTCCATCATCACGAGGTCGCCACGGCCGGTCAGTGCGAGATCGACATGCGCTTCGGCCCACTGACGAAGATGGCCGACAGCCTGATGTGGTACAAGTACATCATCAAGAATGTCGCCTACAAGAATGGGTACTCGGCCACCTTCATGCCGAAGCCGATCTTTGCCGACAACGGCTCGGGCATGCACTGTCACCAGAGCCTGTGGAACGGCGATCAGCCGCTGTTCTTCGACGCCAACGGCTACGCGCTGCTGTCGGACACGGCCCGTTACTACATCGGCGGCCTGCTGAAGCACACACCGGCGCTGCTGGCCTTCTGTGCGCCGACGACCAACTCCTACCGCCGGCTGGTGCCTGGCTTCGAGGCCCCGGTCAACCTGGTCTACTCGCAGCGCAACCGCTCGGCTGCCGTGCGCATCCCGACCTACAGCAACAGCCCGAAGGCGCGTCGCGTCGAGTTCCGTTGCCCGGACCCGTCGGCCAACCCGTACCTCGCCTTCAGCGCCATGCTGATGGCTGGCCTGGACGGCATCCAGAACAAGATTGAGCCGCCCGCCCCGATCGACAAGGACCTGTACGAGCTGGAGCCGGAGGAGGCCGCCCACATCACGTCGACACCGGGCAGCCTGGCCGAAGTGCTCAACGCCCTCGAGGCCGATCATGATTTCCTGCTCAAGGGTGACGTCTTCACCCGCGACCTGATCGAGACCTACATCGACTACAAGCGCAGCCGCGAGATGAACCCGGTCAACCTGCGGCCGCACCCGTACGAGTTCTTCCTCTACTACGACTGCTAAGACGCCCGTAGCCCATAGCCAGCGGACGAGTAGGCAGTGGCGAGTGATGAGCGCTAGAGGACGAGCCTCTGCCTAAACCCTCTCCCTAACCCCCTCCCAGCGGGAAAGGGAACACCCCGTGGTGCACCAGCGCCGACCCCCTCTCGCCGCGGCGGGAGAGGGTGGGGATGAGGGGTCTTCGCCCCCTCGCCTCTCGCTCTCCATGGCCCACCCGTCCCCTGGCCCACTGACGCCTGGCTACTGAACTCCTGGCCACTCGGAGGTCGCATGTTCACCGACGTGGCACGCTCGGCGACCGAGGCGGATCAGGTGCTGGCGGCCGCGGCGGCGGCGCGGGTCGAGGTCGTCAACCTCCAGTTCACCGACCTGTTCGGGATGATCAAGAGTGTCAGCATCCCGATCGAGCAGTTGCCCAATGCGATCACTCACGGCGCCTGGTTCGACGGCTCGTCGATCGAGGGCTACGCCCGGATTGCCGAGTCGGACATGTTTCTGGTGCCGGACCTGTCGACGTTCGCCGTCGTTCCCTGGCAGACCGAGAGCGGCGTCGCCGCGCGCGTGATCTGCTGGGTGTTCAGCCCGAGCGGTGAGCCGTTTCCGGGCGACCCGCGCACGGTCCTGGCCACGGCGCTGGGCCAGGCGCGGGCGCTCGGCTATGCCTATGTCGTCGCGCCGGAGCTGGAGTTCTTCCTGTTCCGGCGCGATCCCGACGGCCGCCTCCAGCCCCACGACCGCGGCTCCTACTTCGACCTGGCGACCGATCTGGCCGCGACGGTGCGCCACGAGATGGTCCGCGCGCTGACGCGCATGGGCATCCGGATCGAGACGGCACACCACGAGATCGCCGGCGGCCAGCACGAGATCGACTTCGCGCCGTGCGACGCGCTGCGCGCCGCCGACCAGACTATCACCGGCAAGTACAGCGTGCGGGCAATCGCGCAGCGCCACGGGCTGCTGGCGACGTTCATGCCCAAGCCGCTGGAGAATGTCATCGGTTCCGGCATGCATATTCACCAGCACCTGTTTGACCTGGACGGCCGGCGCAACCTGTTCAGCGACCCGGACGACGACTACGGCCTGACGCCGCTGGCGCGCGCCTTCATCGCCGGCCAACTGGCCCACGCCCGCGCGCTGTGCGCCGTCGTCGCGCCAGTCGTCAACTCCTACCAGCGGCTAGTGCCTGGCTACGAGGCGCCAGTGCATGTCACCTGGGCGCACCTGAACCGCGAGGCACTGGTGCGCGTGCCGAAGACCAGTCCCAACCAGCCGCAGGCGACGCGCATCGAGCTGCGCTCGCCCGACTCGGCCTGCAACCCGTACCTGGCGCTGACAGCGATGCTGGCGGCCGGGCTGGATGGCATCCGCCGCGGCCTGGACTTGCCGCCGCCGGTGGAGGAGAACCTCTACTACGTCAGCGAGGCGGACCTGCGCGCGCGCGGCGTCCAGATGCTGCCGGACACGCTGGTCGAGGCGCTGGACGAGTTGGAGCGCGACGACGTGCTGCGGGCGGCACTGGGCGGCTATGTCTGCGAGCGGCTGGCCGAGGCGCAGCGCCGCCAGTGGCGCGACTACCGCCGCCACGTCAGCTCCTGGGAGCTCGACCGCTACTTCGACACCACCTGACGCGGGCGGAAAGGGCTGCGGG
>JADLAZ010000258.1 GCA_020849725.1 Chloroflexota bacterium | reverse complement strand
GCGCCGTTGTCGGCACCAGATCGTTCACCGCCAGCAGCCCACCTGCTGGCGTCTGAATCAGCACGCCCTGCAGGGCCGCGGTGTGGCCGCCGAGATGGACAGTGCGGATGCCGGGCGCGATCTCGATCTCACCCTCGACCAGCACCAGCCGGCCGGCGTCGGCCAGCGGCCGGAAGGCATCGACCACGTAGCTGGCCTGGTTGCGCTCGGTTGGCGTCTGGGCGTCGCGCCACTCGCGTCGCTGGGCCAGGTGGTCGGCGTGGGGAAAGGTCAGCCGCAGCCGGCCGGCCGCGTCGCGCCAGGTCGCGCCACCGGCGTGGTCCCAGTGCAGATGCGTGCAGACGACAGTGTCGATTGCGTCGGCATGGCTGCCGGCCAGCGTCAGGAGATCGGGCAGCGGCGCCGATTCGATGGCGAAGCGGTCTCGCCAGCGGTCGTCGTACTTGTCGCCGACGCCGACATCGACCACGATCTGCCGGCCGCCGGCGCGCACCAGCAGCGGCGTGCTAGCCATCTGGATACGGTGACGGTCGTCCGGCGGCGCGACGCGCTCCCACAGCGGCCGCGGCACCACGCCGAACATCGCGCCACCATCCAGACGCAGCCGCCCACCGACGAGCGCCACGACCTCGATGTCGCCGATGACAACCCGCGGCAGTGGCGTCACCATGTTCCCCTTCCGATGCCCGATCCGGCCACCACCGGCCTGGCGCGCGAGCATACCATCCTGACGCCGGGTGTTGGGTGGGCCGGGCTGGCTGTGCCGGTCCCCTCCGTCCCCTCATCAACCGGCCCACTGTGGGGTAGACGAGGTGGAGCACTGCACCCGGCGGACCGACACGGCCGGTGCCCTCACCCGCATGGGCGAGGGATAGGGTGAGGGACCTTTCGAAGTCACCACTCATCACGTCCGCGGAGCCATCCGCTCTTGCCCTATTTCCGGCCGCTGCGTATGCTGAGTCTGGACGAGCAGGGCCGCCGCGCCGAGGGGAGGCGGGATGCGCATTGCGATCACCGGGTCGTCGGGTCAACTCGGGCGCGCCCTCATGGCGCGACTGCCCGTCGGCCACGAGGTGCTGGGCCTGACGCGGACGAACCTTGACATCACCGACCTGGACGCGGCGCTGGCGGTGCTGGCCGACTTCCGGCCCGAGGTCGTCATTCACGCGGCCGCGCACACGAACGTCGATGAGTGCGAGGCCGAACCGGAGACGGCCTACCGGGTCAACGCCCTCGGCACGCGCAATCTGGCTGTCGGCGCGGCGCGCTGTGGCGCGGCCCTAGTCTATGTCAGCACCAACTATGTCTTCGACGGCGAGGCCGCCGCGCCTTATCACGAGTGGGCGTCGACCAACCCTGTCAGCGTCTACGGCGCGTCGAAGCTGGCCGGCGAGACGGCTGCACGCGAGCTGACCGGGGGGCGCTTCTACGTCGTGCGCACGGCCTGGGTCTACGCCGAGACGGGCCGCAATTTCGTCAACACGATGTTGCGCCTGGCAGCCACGCAGCCGGAGCTGCGCGTCGTCGCCGACCAGTATGGCCAGCCGACCTACGCCGCCGACCTCGCCGCCGCCATCGCGGAGCTGATCCAGAGTCCCGCCTACGGCACCTATCACCTGACAAACGTGGGCGCCTGCACCTGGCACGACTGGGCGGTCGAGACGCTCCGGTTGGCGGGCCAGGCCGAGACACCGGTCCATCCCATCCCGGCCGCCGCCTATCGCCGTCCAGCCCGGCCGCCGGCGTATGGCGTCCTGACCAACTGGAACGGCGCGGCCATCGACATCACCCTGCGGCCCTGGCAGGAGGCGCTGGCCGATTGCCTGCGCCGCCGGAAGAATGATGCACAGTGACCGTTCAGGAGGATCGACCATGACCACGCCGACCGTGCCGCGACGGCGCTGGGGCCGCACCGAGCTGAGCATTCCGGTCATCCCGTTCGGGACACAGGGGTTCGGCAACATGTTTGGGCCGGTCGTCAATGAGGAGGCAGCCCGGCTGATCCAGCAGGCCATCGACCTCGGCGTCAACCACTTCGACTGCGCACGGTGCTACGGCGACTCGCTGGTCAAGCTCGACGCCGGCCTGCGCGGTGTGCCCCGCGCGAGCGTCATCATCAGCGGTCGGGTCTGCCTGCATCAGGACCGCGGCGATGCGCTGCACCCGGGCCGTCCACTGCGTCCGGCGTCGGAGCTGCCCGACGCCAGCGCCGACGCCGTCGTCCGCGACGTCGAGGAGCAACTGGCGGCGCTCGCCATCGGCTACTTCGATGCGCTGCTCATCCATGACCCGCCCGACATGGAGCGCTGCCTCGGCCGTGACGGCGCGCTGGCCGGGGCGCTGCGGCTCAAGCAGCGGGGACTGGTGCGCCATATCGGATTCGGCATGCGACCGCACGGCTTTCACCGCCAGGCGATCGACACCGGCGACGTGGACGTGCTGCTGTGCTTCAACGACTACAACTTGCTGCGCCAGACGGCCGCCGACGGCGTGCTGGCCGCGGCAGCGGCCCGCGATATCGGCGTGCTCAACGGCTTCAGCATCGTCCGCGGCCTGCTCACTGGCGTTGACCCGGCGGCGGCAGCGGCGCGCGGGCGTTGGAGCAACGACGAGGATGTGGCCCGCGCGACGGCGATGCTGGCCTGGTGCCGGGAGCGTGGCGTCAGCCTGCTCGCGCTGGCGCTCCAGTTCTGCCTGCGGGAGGAGCGCATCCACGGCAACCCGCTCGGCTC
>JADLAZ010000257.1 GCA_020849725.1 Chloroflexota bacterium | reverse complement strand
GCCGCCACCGACCGTAACACTGACGCGGGCCACGCCGGCCGACCACGACCGGCTCGCGAACCTGCTGCAACTCTATTTCTACGACTTCAGCGAGTTCACCGATGACGCCGAGGCCCGCGTCGACGACACCGGTCGCTTCCCCGCCTACGACGATCTCATCAGCTATCTCGACCAGCCCGACCATCGGGCCTACCTGATCCACGCCGACGGCCGGCTGGCCGGCTTCGCGCTGGTGCGCCGGCTCGACCGCCCCAGCCGCGAGCCGACCTGGGGCATGCAGGAGTTCTTTGTGCTGCGCCACGAGCGACGCCAGGGCGTCGGCCAGGCGTCGGCCAGGGCGATCTTCGATCAGTTGCCCGGCCGCTGGGAGGTGGGTGAGATCCGCGCCAATCGCGGCGCCATCGCCTTCTGGCGCCGCGTGATCGCCATCTACACCGGCGGCCGCTTCAGTGATGAGGGCGCCGACGACCCGGACATGCCCGGGCCGCTCCAGATCTTTCGCGCGCCGCCGGGCGGGTAGCGCGCCGCCGGCGAGCGGTGCTCTCAGGCGCTGGCGACCGCCACGCTGGGAGCAACCTCACGGGCGGCAGTGCGGTCGAAGAATGCGACCAGGCGGGCGCAGTAGGCGGCCCGATCGGCGAAGTAGCCGCAGCAATGGGCCACGCCTGGTATAACCCACACCTCTGCTGCCGCGCCGGCCGCCGCCGCCAGCCGGTGAACATCCTCGACCGGCACCACGGTGTCGTCCGCGGCGTGGATGAGCAGCAGCGGCCGCGGCGCGATCCGCCCGACGGTCGCCAGCGCGTCGACATCGCGGAACCGGAAGCCATGGCGGCGCTCGACCACGCGCTCGGCCAGCTCAACGAACGGCGTTGGCGGCAGGTGCATCCGCCGGCGCCAGGTGGCGCGGATGCGCTCCTCCTGACGGCAGAACGCGCCGTCGGTGGCCACGGCACGAATGGCTAGCTCGTCAGCCGCGCCCAACAGCGCCACCGTGCCGCCCATGGAGTAACCCAGCACGCCAACCCAGCCACCCGGCGCCCGGCGCTGCACCCAGGCCAGTGCCGACCGCAGATCCTGCGTCTCGGCATGCCCGAGCGTCACTCGCCGGCCATCGCTGTCGCCATGGCCGCGGAAGTCAAACTGGAGCACGTTGTAGCCGGCCCGCCACAGCGCCGAGCTGACGCCGAGGAGGTCGGCTCGCCGGCCACGGTAGCCGTGCAGTGCGATGATCACTCGCCGGCTCTCCGGACACGCCAGCCACCAGCCACGCAGCAGCGCGCCGTCGACAGCCGGGAAGGCAACGTCCTCGAAGGGGACACCGAACTCCCACGGCGTGAAGCCATGCCGGCTGCGCCGGTCCGGCTCGCCGGCCTCGGTCAACTGCTGCACGATGTAGGCCGCACCCGCTGCGGCGGCGAGGCCGAGCAGGCTCGTGCCGGCCAGCGGGCCGACGACCGGCAGCGCCCGACCGAGCCAGTTCGGTGATGCCGGCGCCGATTGCCCGTCATGCCCCATTACGAATACCACTTCCACTGAGGCCGGGCCGGCGCCAGGCGCCACGCAGGTGCGCGCCGGCCACCGCGCTGAGGAACGCGCCGCCGCTGGCGAGCCACCAGCGCGCCGTCAGCAGGCCGGCCAGCACCACCCCGGCCGCCACCAGCAGGCCAACCCCGGCCGCGAGCCGGGTCGCCGCCGGTTCACCCGCCACCGGGACCAGCAAGGCGCGCACCGCCAGGCCACCGTCGAGCGGTGGCACCGGCAACAAATTGACCACCAGCAGCACGCCATTCACCACACCCACGACCGCCAGGAAGACGGCCGGACTGAGCAGGTTCCACGCGCCCGGGCGTGGCAATAACCACGACAGACCGGCGCCACCGGCGAGCCAGGCCAGCGCCAGGCACGCCAGCGCGATCAGCCCACTCATGGCCGGACCGGCCAGTGCGATCGCCAGATCGCCTGTTGACGCTGGCCCGGCCACCGGCTCGATCCGCGTCAGTCCGCCGACCGGCAACACGACGATGTCGCGCACCACTCGTCCCTGCCAGCGCGCCGCCAGACCGTGCCCGATCTCGTGCGCAGCGACGCTGGCGACGAGGGCCAGCGCCATAGCGACGACGACGACCAGATCGCCGGGCCAGGAGGGGTCAACCAGCGCCAGCGCCAGCGCCAGCAGCCCCATCGACCAGTGGACCCGCACGGGGATGCCGGCCACCCGGGCAAGCCGCCAGCTCCAGCCGATCCCCATGCCCCGCTCCCGCGCCTTCGCCACACCCGGCCGGCCGCGCCGAACCTGTCCCCATGATACGGCACGGCCATGGCGCCGGGACGCCGCGCACCAACTCAAGCGTCCTCGGCGAAACGCTCGCTGCGCCGAATGAAGAACCGATAGGCAAGGACCATCAGGATGATGACCGTAACCGCCGTCCGCGCCACGCCCAGCAGCGACGGCCAGCCCGGTGACGGCGGCAGCGCCGTGCCGGTAGCCGTATCGACGTAGGTCAACCCGCCATACAGGATGTCTCGGTTGAAATCGACGATCGCCGCCATAGGGTTGAGCCAGCGCAACGCCTGCGCGGCGTAGATGTTCTGGAACTGCGCCGTCACCGCCTGCACCGGATAGAAGACCGGCGTCAGGAAGAACCAGGCTTGCAGCAGCACGTCCATGACGACCGTCGTGTCGCGGTACTGGACCGTCAGCGCCGAGACGAACAG
>JADLAZ010000256.1 GCA_020849725.1 Chloroflexota bacterium | reverse complement strand
TCGGTGCTGGTCGTCGTCACCTGGAAGGGCTTCCCCTTCTTTGGCATCTCCTACCTGGCCGGCCTGCAGGCGATCTCTCCGGAGTTGTACGAGGCGGCCAGCATCGACGGCGCCAGCATGTGGCAGCGCTTCGCCTTCATCACGATGCCCAGCCTGCGCCACGTGATCATCGTCACCTCGATGCTGTCGCTGATCTGGACGGCCAACACCTTCGACCTGGTCTACATCATGACCGGCGGCGGCCCGTCCAACGCGACACAGGTCTTCACGCTGTTCACGTTCCAGCTGGGCATTCAGAATGGCCGCCTTGGTGAGGCCGCGGCGGTTCCCATGATGGCCATGCCGATCTTCGCCGGCCTCATCATCATCTTGACCCGGTACCTGGAGAGGGAGTGACGTCATGGCCACGAGCGTCAGCACCCCGGCGGCCACAACGACGGCGACTCGCTCCGGCGGCATCAACTGGCGGGCCATCGCCAAGCGCGCGCTCGTCTATGGCACCGTCGGCCTCTACCTGTTCATCGTCCTGTTGCCACTCTACTGGATGTTCAAATCGTCGGTGTCGGTCAACGCCGAGATGTACGGCTCCGACATCGTCCTCATCCCGACGCAGTTCACCTTCGAGCACTACCAGGTCGGCTGGAACAAGTGGAACTTCGGTCTCGGACTGCGCAACAGCCTGATCGTCGCCAGCATCACTACGGCGCTGGCCGTGGTCATGAGTTGCCTGGGCGCCTACAGCCTGGTGCGGCTGCGCTACCCCGGCCGGGCGGCACTGGCGCGCTCGGTGTTGTTCGTCTACCTGATCCCTGGCAGTCTGGTGTTCATTCCGCTGTACATCCTGATGAACCAGTTGCGGCTGGTGAACACGCATCTGGCGCTGATCCTCAGCTACCTGACCTTCTCGATCCCGTTCTGCACCTGGATGCTGATCGGCTATTTCAAGGGCATCCCCAATGAGCTAGAGGACGCGGCCATGATCGACGGCTGCACTCGCCTCCAGTCGCTGTGGAAGGTCCTGATCCCGCTGTCGGCGCCCGGCATCGTCGCCGCGGCGATTTTCTCGTTCAGTCTCTCGTGGAACGAGTTTCTCTACGCCCTGATCTTCGTGACGACGCCGAGCAACAAGACGTTGCCGCCGCTGATTTCCAATCTGATCCGCGGCGACATCTATCTGTGGGGGCCGATGATGGCCGGCTCGGTGCTGGCTGCCGCGCCGGTCGTCATCCTGTACATCGTCGCCCAGCGCTTCGTCGTCCAGGGCCTCGGCGCCGGCGCCGTCAAGGGCTGAGCCGGCGGCGCCAACTGACCGCGCCAGCGCGGGGGCAGCCAAGTGTGGCGGCCGCCCCCGCGGCGTGCCAACGTGGCTGCCGCGGCGTGGCGATTCATCGTGGCGCGTGTCTTGACACCCATCCCGGTCAGGACGATGATCCCGCCTGTCTCCCGTCCGTTCGGACACTCGACCCCCACCATGAAAGGGTGTACCGTGCTCTCCCTGACGATCGAGGAAGCGACCCGTCTGTGCCAGGATTCGCTGACCGGCGCGGGCGTGCCGGCTGACCAGGCGGCGACGATCACCGACTGCATCATGTACGCCTCGATGCGCGGCGTCGACACGCACGGCATCGTCAGCATTCTGCCGGCGACGCTGGGGGGACTGAGGGCCGGCCGCATCCGGCCTGATGCAGTGGCGGCGATCGTCCAGGAGGGACCGGCTATCGTCCGCATCGATGCCCGCCAGGCGCCGGGACCGGTCGCTGGCGCGTTCGCCATGGACGAGGCTATCGCCCGCGCCCGCCGCTACGGCCTGGGCGCAGCCGTCGTCTTCAACGGCAACCACTTCGGCGCCGCCTCCTTCTACACCGACCGGGCGCTGCGCCAGCAGATGCTCGGGCTGGCGATGTGCAACGCCGCGCCGCGCGTCGCGCCGTTCAACGGCCGCGAGCCGTTCCTCGGCACCAACCCGATCGCCTATGCTGCGCCCGGTGGCGACTGGCCGGCCATCTCGCTCGATGTCGCCACCACCGTCGCCGCCGCCGGCAAAGTCGGCAAGGCCATGCGGCGCGGCGAACCGATCCCGGCGGGCTGGGTGATCGACGCCGATGGCCAGCCGATCACCGACGCGACCCGCGCCGCCGGCAGCACCTTCTTGCACATGGGCGAGCACAAGGGCTACGGCCTGGCGATGCTGGTCGAACTGCTCACCGGCGCGCTCGGCGGCGACCGGGCCGGGCTGGCCATGCCCCGCACCGGCGGCGACGGCGACCCACAGTACCGCTCGTACTTCTTTCTGGCGCTGGATGTCGGCCAGGTCGTGCCACTGGCCACCTTTCACGCCCACGTCGACCAGCTCGCCGCCGACGCGCACACGATCGCCCCGGCGCCGGGCGCGACCGAGGTGCTGGCCCCCGGTGAGCCGGAACTGCGCGAGCAGACCGCGCGCCGGGCGCACGGCATCCCCTTCCACGATGGCGACTGGACAGCGCTGCTGCGCGGGCTGGCGCGCGCCGGCTTCGACGGCGACTGGGTCGACGAGCGCGCCCGGCCGCGCGCCACGTAGCCTGATCAGGCGCTCTCACAACCGCCAGCCTCGATCATGCCGGTGGCCGAGAGATTCTCGCCGTAGCGGCACGATGCCTGGCGTCCGTCGCTCGCCAGGCACGGTCCCCGCCTACGGGCGAGAGCCGGCCAGGCCGTTGCCGCCGCGTGCCTGCGCGAGCGCCTGCTCTTCGGCCTCCTCGCGCGCGTTCCAGACGAAAAAGATCGCCGTCAACACGCCCAGCCAGAACATGTTCGAGCCGACCCACATGATGAGGCCCGAGATCTGCTGATCGGCCAGCGGCGACAGCCCCCACAGGCGCGGCACGCTGGTGTAGCTCGGGTAGAGCGGCGCTCGGGCCATGCCCAGGATAATGCCAAGCAGGGCGCTGGGCAGCGTCAGGAGAAACACATAGAGCATCTGCAGCGGCGGGCTGAGCCGGGGCAACTCCGGCAGCACCCCAACGATCGGCCACCACATCAGCATCCCCGTCGCCAGCATGGTGAGATGCTCCAGGATGTGCACCGGCTCGACCAGCAGCGCCAGGTCGTAGAAGACTGGGAAGTGCCAGACCAGGAAGGTGACGTTGGCGACCGCGAAGGCGACCTTCGGCCGGGTGAGCCGGAACGCCAACCAGCCGACACCAGGCCAGGCCAGCGCCGGGCGCAGCAGCCAGCCCGGCGTGCCCAGCAAGAGCAGCGGCGGCGCAATTAAAGTCAGCAGGATGTGCTGCACCATGTGCATACTCTGCAGCAGGCTGACCAACTCATCGATCGGCGACGACAGCGCCAGCGCCAACGTCAGCACGCCGGCCATGAAGGTGATCTGTCGTGCCCGGCGCAGCGGCGGCGGCACGCGCCCGTCGTTGGCGGCGCGGAAGCGGTCCCGCCATGGCCCGACGGCGAGCAGATACCCGGTCTGCATCACCAGCAGGCCGATCAGCACAGTCCAGTTCACCGACCGGATCCTCCAGGCATCACGGCACTCGCCGTTAGTGGCCCGTCGTGGCTGGAGTGGCCGAGATCACATCGACGCCGCTCAAGTAGAGTGCGCCAGTGAGCGCCAGCAGCGCGATCAGGATAGCGGTGGCCACCAGCAACGGCACAGTGAAGAGGCCGGCAAAGAGCCGATTATCGAACTTGAGGTGCATGAAAAAGAGTACGACCAGCACGAACTTGATCACCATCAGTGTCAGCAGCACGGTCACCAGACCGAACGGGATGGCCCGCAGCGCCTCGACGTAGTAGGCGCCCACCTCAATGACGGTCAGGATCAATAGGATCACCCCGATCATGACGTAGACTGCCGGTCCGGGGTGATGCTCGTGGCCCGCCTCGGTGTGGGCGGCGGGTATCGCGTGCGGCTCGCTGCTCATCCTAGCTCTTCTCCCCCAGTCGCGCGCTACGGGACGAGGTACAGCATCGTGAAGACGACGATCCAGACGATGTCGACGAAGTGCCAGTAGAGGCCGGCCAGCTCGACGTCCAGCGCCCGCTCTGGCCCCCAGCTCTTCCAGTACGACATGACAGCCAGCCCCAGCAACCAGAGGACGCCGATGGTAACGTGCGTGCCGTGGAAGCCGGTAGTGACAAAGAACGTCGCGCCGAACAGGTTGGTGGCCAGCGTTAGACCGTTGTGCATGGCGAAGTAGCTGAACTCAAAGACCTGGCCGGCCAGAAAGACAGCACCCAGGCCCGCCGTTGCCAGCAGCCAGGCGCGAAAGGCGCGCATCTTGCCCTGCTGGATCGCCGCCAGGGCCAGCACCATCATCACGCTGCTCATCAGCAGCACGAAGGCGCTGACCGAGGTGTAGGGGATATCCAGCACGCCCTCGGGACCGTGGGGAAACGGCCCGACCTTGTCGCGCCCTTTGTAGATCAGGTAGGTGGCGATCAGCGTGGCGAAGAACATGCAGTCCGAGCCAAGGAACGCCCACATCAGCACCTTGCGGCTGTTCAGCCCGGTGCTGGTGCGGTGATGCTCGTCGGCCTGGCCCGCCAGCGTGTGTGCAACCTGCGCCAACCTGCTCGCTCCCTTCTCCGAATGTCCGCCCCGGCCGTGCCCGACGGGGTCGTCGTGCGCCGCCCTCTGGCTGGCCGCACGCGGTGATCTAAGCGCTCTCCATCGCCGGCTCGAGCGACCAGGCGCAGATGCCGACGACCATGACGGCCAGGCCGATCGCCGATAGCCAGAAGTCCTGCGGGCTAAAGCTCGGCGTCAGTGTGTTCGGCAGCAAGAGCAAGCCGGCGAATAACAGCGTCAGTCCAATGGCGACGACCAACGGCCAATAGGACGGGTCAGGCATCGGCACATGCGCGTGCGCGTTGTGGCTGTCATGCTCGGCGCGGGCGATCGGCGCATGGTCGTGAGCCGGCGCGTGAGCGGCCTCGGTCGGCAGCGCGTGCGCGCCATGCCCCACGCCATACTTTTCGTCCCACAGCGGCCGGGCACTAGTCACCTGCGGCAGCGTCGCGAAGTTGTAGTGCGGTGGCGGCGAGGAGATCGACCACTCCAGCGTCGCGCCGTCCCAGGGGTCATTGCCGGCCGCGCGCCCGCGCCGCGCCGTGATGGCGACGTTGGCGATGAAGAACAGGAAGGACGCGGCAATGCTGAGCGAGCCGATGGTAGCGACCAGGTTCCACAGCTCCCAGTTCATGCCCGGGGCATAGGTGTAAATGCGGCGCGGCATGCCTTGAACGCCCAAGAAGTGCATCGGGAAGAAGGTCAAGTTGAAGCCGGTCATCATCAGCCAGAAGTGTGCCTGACCGAGCCGCTCATCCAGCAGCCGACCGGTGATCTTCGGCCACCAGTAATAGATGCCGGCGAAGAGACCGAATATGCTGCCGCCGAAGAGCACATAATGGAAGTGAGCGACGATGAAGTAGGTGTCAGTCTGCTGCAAATCGACCGGTGGCGAGGCATGCATGACGCCGGACAGGCCGCCGATGATGAACATGGCGACGAAACCGATGGCGAAGAACATCGGCGTCCGAAAGCGCAATGTGCCACCCCACAGCGTGCCGACCCAGTTGAAGATCTTCACACCGGTTGGCACGGCGATCAGCATCGTCCCCAGTGCGAAGACCGAGTCGGCCATGGCGCCCATGCCGACGGCGAACATGTGGTGCGCCCAAACGCCGAAGCCGAGGAACCCGATGGCGATGCCAGAGTAGATGACGAAGGCGTGACCAAAGAGCGGCTTGCGGGAAAAGGTCGGCAGCACTTCGGAGACGATGCCCATCGCCGGCAGGATCAGGATGTAGACCTCCGGGTGACCGAAGATCCAGAAGACATGCTGCCACAGGACTGGGTCGCCACCGGCGGCCGGCACGAAGAAGTGGGTGCCGAACATGCGGTCGAAGAGCAGGAAGGTCAGACCGACAGTGAGCGGCGGGAAGGCCAGCACCAGCAGCACCGACACGACCAGCGTCATCCAGACGAAGACGGGCATGCGCATCATCCGCATGCCCGGTGCGCGCAAATTGATGATGGTGACAATGAAGTTGAAAGCTGCCGCCAGCGACGACATGCCCAGGATCTGCAAGCCGAGCACCCAGAAGTCCACCGCGTGACTGGAGGAGAACGGCTTCTCGGTCAGGTTGGCGTAGCCGAACCAGCCCTGATCGGGCGCCAGATTGAAGACCCAGCTCAGGTTGATGAAGATGCCGCCGAGGATGAACACCCAGTAGCTGAAGGCGTTCAGCCGCGGGAAGGCGACATCGCGCGCACCGATCATCAGCGGCACCAGATAATTGAAGAAAGCGGCGCTAAGTGGCATGACAGCCAGGAAGACCATCGTCGTGCCATGCATGGTGAAGAGTTGGTTGAAGGTCTCAGCCGTTACCAGCCGGCCGTTGGGCGTGATCAGTTGCAGCCGCATGATCAGCGCTTCGATACCGCCGAGAAAGAAGAACAGCACCGCCGACGTGCCGTAGAGCAGCCCGATCCGCTTGTGATCGATGGTGGTGAGCCAGCCCCACAGCCCATCGACCTCGCCTAATGGTCGGCCAAGGAAGCCGGTGCGCGCTCGCCGCTCGGGGAGGGTCAGGGTCGTTGTTGCCATGCCAGTCTCTCCTTGTTCGGCCAGAAAGGGTCACGGGATCGGTTGCTACTTCAGGCTGTGCAAGAAGGCGACGAGATCGGCAATCTCATCCTCATTCAGGTGCAGGTTGGGCATCAGTGAGCCGGGCTTGTAGCCGGGCGGATCGCGCAGCCAGGCGGCGAGGTTCTCGGGGGTATTCTCGGCGATGCCGGCCGCCACCGTCGAGCGGTTGCCGAAGTGGTTGAGGTTCGGCCCTTGCTTGCCGACAGCCGCCGGGATCCCTTCGATGGCATGGCAGCCGGCGCAGCCCTTCTGGACGAAGAGCTGCGCGCCGTGGCCGGCGCCGGTCAGACTGGTCGACACGGCGGCCGGGGCCTTCTGATTGGCAACCCAGGCCTGGAAATCGGCCGGCTCATGCACATAGAGTACCATGCGCATATTTGCGTGCGAGGCGCCACAGAACTCGACGCACTGACCGAGAAAGCGGCCAGCCTCGGATGGCGTGAACCAGATGTGATTGGTGTGGTTCGGCACCATGTCGCGCTTGCCGCCCATGCGTGGGAACCAGAAGGAGTGGATGATGTCGGCCGACTCCAGGTCGAAGTAGACCGGTTGCCCTTTCTGGACGTGCAACTCGTTAGCGGTGACGAGACCCAACTCGGGATATTGGAACTCGAACCACCATTGGTGACCGACGGCGCGCACCTTGAGTGCCTGGGCCGAGTCGGGCGGACTGGAGTAGCTGAAGAAGATCGCCGGCACCGTCGGCACGGCGATCATGACCAGCACCAGCGCCGGTGCAATCGTCCAGGCGATCTCCAGACGCGCGTTGCCATGCAACTGCTCCGGCACGCCCTGGCCGGGCCGGCGGCGAAAGCGAAACAGCGTGTAGATCAGCGCACCTTCGACAACGACAAAGACGATGACGGACAGCCACCAGACCAGCGCATAGATGTTTTGGATGGAGTGGCCGAACTCAGTCAGCGGATCGACGGTTGTCATCCGTCCGCCGACAAAGACATCTGTACACCCAGCCAGGCTGGCCAGCAGTCCACCACCGAGCCAACCCATCGCCAGCAGCCGCCACACGCGACCACGCCTCGTCATGCTGTCTCCCCACGTCTGCCGCGTGATTGTCAGCGCGCGAATACCATCTCACCCAGCCGAGTTGCCCCCACCACCGGAATGAGGGGCAAACCCCAGCGTCTGAGGACTGTAACAGGCGAGCCGGAAAGCCGTCAAGCGCGCGGCGGCCGGATGCGCGCATTTCGTACCTGCGGCGGACGCTGGAAGCCGCCGCGACACGTGCCTGACGCGCACGATGACGCCCCGTGCCGGCCCGACCAGCAATAAAGAGGCGGACCCGACTGGCCGGGCCGTCTGCCGCCCACCACTACGACCGCCGCCGGGCTGACGCCCGTTGCTTCGGCTGACTGAACCTGCGCTTCAGTCAGCACCAGCATGGTGGCCGCGTTACCTGGCGCCAGTTACACGACCCGAAAGCCGCGCGATCGCCCCAGGCAGCCCCCGGTTCGCGCGGACACTCTCGCAAGCGCCTGGGCAAAAGCCGGGAGAAGGTGGTCGGAGCCGGGTTCCTAACCGATCGGGTCCGTCCTGCCACGCACTGTAGCACAGGGGTGTCCGTATGTCAATACCCTGTACGGACAGATTTTGGCGATTGCGTCATGACAGCCGCGCGGCCAGCCGCGGCGTCAGCAACCAGCGCAGGTCACCGTCACCGGGCCCCGTGCCCGGGACCAGATCGATCCGGCACACGCCGGCCGTGCGCAATGGCACGATGCTGCCCGGGTCGCCAAAGGCGAGCCAGCCGGCCAACTCCCCGAGCGACGGATTGTGCCCGACGACCATCACCCGCTGGCCGGCGCGGGCCGCCGCCAGGATCGCCGCCAGGTCACCGGTCGCCAGCGCGGGGCAGGCCACCGGGCCATCACCGGCCGGCAACACCGATGCCACCAGCTCTGCCGTCTGGCGTGCCCGCACCAGCGGACTGGTGAGCAGGAGATCGAGGCCGACGCCGGCCCGCGCCAGACCGCCGGCCACGTTGAGTACCTCGATCTCGCCGTCCGTCGTCAGCGGACGTTCGGCGTCGTTGGCGTAGCCGCCGGTGACACGGTCGGCGGCCTGGCCGTGCCGCAGGATGTACAGCTCCAAGCGTTCCCCCTGACCCTACGTTCGCACCGGTCGCACCGCCTGTCCGGGCATGATACACTGCCGCCGCCTGCCCGAGCGCCATGCCCGCGCCAGCGCGCGACGCTCGCCTATCACCGGAGGGTGTCTGTGGAGTACTGTCCTCGATGCGCCGCGCCGCTGGTGGCCGTGCTGACCGGCGGCCGCGAGCGCCCGACTTGTGCCGCCTGCAACTACATCTTCTTCGGCGAGTTCAGCGTCGGTGTCGGCGGCGTCGTGCTGCGCGACGGCAAGGCGCTGCTCATCCGGCGCGGCCACGAGCCGGGCCGGGGCTGGTGGCAGATCCCTGGCGGCTACGCCGAGGCCGACGAGGAGGTCGTCGACGCGGTCGAGCGCGAGGTGCTGGAGGAGGCCGGCATTCCGGCGCGGGTGGTCGACGTGCTGGGCTTCCGGCATTCGGTCGGCGGGCGCGGCTCGATTGGCGGCCCGAGCACCAACGTCTACATCATGTTCCGGCTGGAGCCACTTGACGACCGCGCCCCCACCTTCGATCAGGACGAGATCACCGGCGTCGGCTACTTCTCGCCCGACGAGATCGCCGCCAACGACCGCGTGCAGAACCTGTCGATCTGGGGCATCCAGACGGCGCTCGCTGGCGGCGCCGGCCTGCACACGATCCATCGCAACCCCGACCCGGCCCGCCCTGGCTGGCGCCTGTTCGGCCTGCCCGGCCAACGCTTTCCCAACGCTTGAGGCTCGTACTTGCCGGGGCAACTCGCGTGACGTCGTTCTCGCTCTCTCGGAGGATGTGATGAAGCTCGGCTTTTCGACCTGGGCCATGCCGAAGGTTCCTATCGACACGGCGCTGGATCACATCGCGGCAGTCGGCTACAGTGGCATCGAGATCACGATGCACAAGGGCTGGGTGACCGATGTCGACACGTTGACGCCGGCCGAGCGCCAGCGCATCCGCGCCCGCGTGACGGCGCTCGGGTTGGAGCTGCCGGCGGTCACCTGCCCCGGCACGCTAGCCGGCGACCCGGCCGTGGTCGAGGCCAGCATGGCGCGTGTGGTCAAGGCGATGGACGTCGCCGTCGAGTGGGCGGACCCAGCCGGACCGCCCTGTGTCGTCACCATTCCCGGCGGCAAGCCGAGCGACTGGGAGGACGCAGCGTGCCGGCAGCAACTGGTCGACAGCACGGCTCAGCTGGCGGCCGAGGCCGAGCGGCGCGGTGTCGTCTTCTCCTTCGAGGCACACGTGCTGCAGATCGTCGAGACACCCGACCAGATGCTGTGGTTGATGGAGCACGTACCATCGCCGGCGCTGAAGGTGAACTTCGACATTAGCCATTTCGATGTGCTGGGCATCCCAACTGAAGAGTCGGTCCAGAAGTTGGTGCCGAACGGCCGCTCGATCCACACCCACGTCAAGGATCAGCTCGGGCGCTCGCCCAACCACCAGTACCTCATCCCCGGCGAGGGTGACTTCGACTTTGTGGGCTACCTGCGGGCGATGCAGGCGGCCGGCTTCACCGGGTACATCGTGCCGGAGATCAGCCTCATGGTCCAGCGCCGACCGACCTACGACCCGCTGGCGGCGGCCACGCAGTCCTTCACTGTGCTGGAGGCCGCCTTCCGCGACGCTGGCATCGAGCGCGAGCGACCCTGACGCACGCCACCACGCATCAGCGCCGGCCGGCTGCTCCGGCCAGGGCTACTGGCACGCCGAAGGCCGCCGTGCCACCCGTGGCCGCCTCCTGATAGCGGAAGTACATCACCCGCTCCACGAGCACGCCGGCATCGCCGGCGCTCAGCACGGCCACCTCAACGGCCACCGCCTGACCGGTCCCCAGGCCGGCCCCGGACGGATCCTGGGAGTTGTGGACGGCAACCGTCACGCGCTGGTTCGCCGGTACTACCAGGGACCGAATGACCGGCGAGCCGCCATCCGCCTGTAGGTACCGCAGTTCGATAGCGGCCGATTGTCCTTCAGGATTCTGGAAGGTGAGGTACTGGTGAAAGCCCGGGCCGGTGTAGCCCTCGGCCAGCAGCACGCGCTCGCCAGCGCCCACGCCACGCGTCGCTCCCATTACGCTGTGGCCGCCGTCAACCCGTGCGAGGTTTGGTGCCTGGTACAGAAAGTACATCGGCCGCTCAGCGACGACCGGCACGTCGCTAGTGACGCGTAGGGCGTTGGCATGGCCCCGTCCGAGGCCGCCTGGATTGTCCGGCGACGGGGGCTGGTGGACCGCCACCGTCGTGCGCGTGCGTGGCGGCAGCGGCACCTGCCTGGTGACCGGCTGACTCTGCCGCTCGATGAAGTACGTGAGCGTAGCCGTGCCAGCCAGGGTGCCTGGGTTCTGGATGGTTACGTACTGATCGAAGCCATCACCGGTCCACCCCTCGGCGAAGTACCAGGTGCGCTGCGGCGCCGTGGCACCTAGGGTCGCCGTGCCGCCCGTAACCGCACCCATGCTGCCGACGTAACGGAAATACTGGACGCGCTCGACGACAAGATCGTCCCCGCCGCTGCCGGCCACGGTTGCCGAAAAAGCTTGGTCCGGCCCGATGCCGCCCAGGTCCGGGTCAGAGTGATGAACTGGCACCGTCACGCGCTGATGACTGCCAACGTACACCTCGCGCTCACGGACACTGCCATCTACGAGTTGGTAGGTAAGCTCAACCCACGTGCCATGGGAATTGGGGTTAAGGATGGTGAAGTAAGCCTCGAAACCGGGACCGGTGTACCCTTCAGCGAAATACCAGACCGGGGCCGCGGCTGTGGCGCTCCCAAGGTGGCCGCCAGTCACGCCGCTCCCATAACTGGCGAAATACATCGGGCGCTCAGCGACGAATTCCTGATCCGATTCAAGCTCGACAGCGACAGCACGGTCCACGCCAACGATCTGATCAACGCTGAGCGTGACCCGCTGCCGTGGACCCACGACGAGTAGCGTGCCAAGCGGGCCGACCGTGGCACCGCCATAGCGAAAGACCGCCGATACAAAGGCCGTCGCGTCAGCTGACGGGTTGGCGATGGTGACGTACTCATCAAACGACCCACCGGTATAGCCCTCGGCTAAGTACCGGCGCTGCGTCGTCGCCGGCTCGAAGTCCACTTGCTTCGACCAGGTAGTCGAGACATTACCGGTCGCATCACGAGCGCGAATGCTGATGACCCGCTGGCCGGGCAACCACGTACCGCCCGCCGCCGGGTGCGCCAGATCGATTGGCACGCGCTGTGGGCCAGGCGTGACGCTGGCAGCGATGGTCGCGCCAGCGATGAAGCGCTGACCGTCGAGACTGTACTCGAAAGCAGCGACGCCCGACCCAGCCTGGCCGTCGGACCCGACCAGGTCGGTGGCTGTCACTGTAGCGACCACCCGCTGGCTGGACGAGACCGACGGCGCCGTCACCGCGACGATCTGTGGCGGCGTGCCATCCAGCGGTCCGCCACGGTTGCTGATGGCGACCGTGAGGCCGCTGCCGTCGCGAGCGACGACCGCGATCTGGATGCCATTGGCCGCGTCGATCAAGACTTCACCTACCGTCCATACCGCTCCGGCGTCGTTCACATCCCCGTTGGCGTCGACATCTACTACCTGAGCGTTTCGTCGGTCACGCTGAAAGCCGGGCACGACGTCATGAATGATGACGCCTTCGCTCGGGGCGTAGACGTCATACCCGGCCGCCAGACGCGCCTCCACCGTATACCAGGAGGTGGCGCTGATCGGCACGACCGCCACCAGCGGGCTGTCGTCGCGGGCCGGCAGTTCGAGGCGCTCCAGGCGCACGGTTGCGCGGGTGCCGGCGTTGACAACGGCTTTGCGCTGTGCTGGCAACCACCCACCCAACTCGCGATGATAGGCAATCGTGCTCGCCGGAAGCCAGCCCAGGTCAACGTCAGGCTGACGGTAGGAGGAACTCATCACATCCCAGCCCGAGTCGTAGGTCTTGCCGTACGGGCCAGACGAGTGTGGCAGCCCCAGGTTGTGCCCAATCTCGTGCGCAATGGTGCCGGTGTTGAGCGCCCAACTCGGCAGAAATGTCGCCAGCATGAAACGCGTTGAGCCGTCCCGCGCTACCGTCAGCCCGCTGGCGAAAGCAAAATCGAAGTTGCTGGTGTTGACCGCGATGTTGACCCCGGCAAAGGCCGGAAAGGAGATATCACGATCAGCCAAGTCAAGGCACTCGCGCGCCAGCAGGGAGAAATCGGGCGAACGGCCAGTCATGTACGCCGCTTGCGGGCGCGGCAGGTTGTACCAGCCGACTACTGCGCTACCATCGAGTGTCACCTTGCCATAGGACACTTGCCGCCAGTAGTGGGCGACACCGCGCGGGGCCTCGGCCATCAGACGCCGCACGTAGTCAGGTGACGCAGGCGTTACGGTTGGCGAATCGGCGAAGCGACACAGCACGGTGATGTAGGGCAGACGGCCGACCTTGCTCGCGCTGGGTGGCGCTTGGCCGACCGGACGCACCTGGACGACACGCAACACCGCGCGCACGCCGGCCGCCGTAGCGCTCGCCGCCTGCGCGGGCCGTTCGACTACCCCCCTGACCTCCACCACCCGTCCCGCCAGTGGCACGGCGATCGCAAGATCTAGCAGAAGCTCAATCGCGTTACCATGATCATCAATCAACCAGATCGTTGTCGTCGATGCTTCCTGGGCACCGCCGGGCGGGTCGGCGACCTGGACCGCCAGCCAGCCCCGCCAGGTTTGCTCGGCCAGCGCGGCCACCGACGCCGGCGCCAGGACGCTCGTCAGGAGGAGGGCGGCTGCCAGCGTCGCGACCTGACGCCGCAGGTCGGAAAAAAGGCGGACCATGCGCGTCCCTCTCCGTTGTCTTCACGGCGTCTGACAGGAGGTGCCGGCGTGCGGGGCATTGACCTACCCATGAGCGTACATGACCGGCCACGGCGACTCAAGCTCGCACTGCCGTATTGCTTGTTGAACCGGACTATGACCCGGTGACTTGCACTTCGCTGAAGCTGCCGAGCTTGCCGGCCCGGTTGGGGTTAGTGAAGACAAAGCGCACGTAGCGGGCGGTGACGTTCAGCGCCTGGTCCTGCCAGGCGTTGGAGACCGGGCCGGCGCTGCGGGCAGCGATGGTCGTCCAATCAGCGTCGTCGGCGCATGGATCGCCGGCGGGAGGCGTGGTCGTTCGCGTCTGGATAGAGAAGGCCTGGGCGTAGTCCTTGCTCCCGATCTGCCAGCGCGCCGCTGCCAGCGGCCGCGCCGCGCCGGCATCGAGCACGAAGCAGGCTCGTGTCGGTGTCGACCAGCCGGTCTCCCAGCGGGTCCAGGTCTTGCCATCGGTCAGGTTCGTGGCCGGCGCGCCGGCAGCGGTGTTGGCGCTCTGGGCGATGGCGATGACCGGCACGCTGCCGCCAACGGGTGGCGCCGGGGTGTGGGACGGCGTCGCCGTCGCCGGCGGGCCGGTCGGCACGGTCGCAGTCGGTGGCACGGTCGCAGTCGGTGGCGCAATCGTCGTCGTGGCGGTTGCCGTCGGCGCGGCCGGCGTGGGCGTGGGCGTGGGCGTAGCTGTCGGCGGCACAGTCACGTCCGGCGGCGTCTCGGCCGGGTCGTAGACCTTGATCGCCAGATCGCGCCGGAAGGCGGGCAGGGTCAGCACCAGGCTGCCATTGGTGACGGTGACGGTGCTGCTGCCGCGGCTGGCCAGCGTCATCGGGTCGATGTACTCGACCCGGTACTGGCCATTGGCCTGCCCTGTCAGCGTGTAGGTCGCGCCGGTCAGATCACCGAAGGCGCTGCTGGCGATGTCCCACCGTGCCGCCTTGTTCAGCACGTACAGCGCGGCGCGGTTGGGCTTGCGATAGCCGCCAATCCAGAAGCCATTCTGGTTCTCGCCGCCCCAGGTGTGCTGCATCTGGCGCAGGTAGGGCAGTTCGCTCTCGATCCAATCACCGAAGCGGCGCATGTTGTCGCGGAACTCGGCCGGTGGGTAGAAATACCAGTTGACCCGCCAGAGCATCGCGCTGCCGGCCGCACCGCCATGCATGATCGGCGCCCAACTGGCGTGGTGGTTGAGCTGGTAGAGCTTCGGACCGTTCGCCCCCGGATAAGCCTCCTCGCCCTGGTAGCCGTATTCGCCGGTGAAGTAGGGACGGTTGAACTTGGCATTGGCCCAGCGCGCCTCGTAGGCCCAGCCCCAGATCATGTGCGTGGCGCCGGCCGACGTGTCGTAGTGGTGCGCCTGGGCGACGTCCAGCATCGGCAGCGACAGAAACGAGTCATAGCCGGTCGGGTCGTTCCAGGACTTGCCCTCCGATTTGAAGCTGGTCGTCGTCAGCGGCCGGCGCGGGCTGGCGGCGTGGAGCGTATCGACCATCTCTTGGTGCCAGGCCGTCATGACACTGGTGCTGGGCCGGGTGACGCCATCGTCCAGCTCGTTCCAGTATTCGACGATGCCCAGGCTGGTGTAGGCGCCGTAGCGGGCGCCGATGTAGCGGACGTAGTTGCGGAAGTGACGCTTCGCCTCGGCGTTCGTCCAGAAGTTGCGCGCGTTGCCGCCCAGCAGCGGGTTGTAGGGATTCTCAGCCGCCCAGTTGATAAAGTTGTGGTGTGTCATCAGGCTCAGCATCAGCGTGATGTCGTGGGCGCGCGCCTGCTGGAAGAGCCAGTCCAGTTTGTAGGCGTCATCCTGGTTGTAGCGGCCTAGCCCCTGGAAGCTCACCGTGTCGACGTTGCTGATCTGCTTGGTGCCGGTCCACTCCAGTGTGAAGTTCCCCGATGGAAACGGGATCCAGATGCGGGCAAAATTCATCTTCGCCTGTTGGAAGCCGGCGAAATGGGCGCTGTAGTCACTGACCTGCTGATTCCAGCTCAGGTTTGTGCCCCGAGCGATAAATGGCTGGCCATTGTCGTAGACGAACCGCGTCGGGTTCAGAGGATCGACGCGGACGTAGCCGCGCGCGGCGGCGGCAGTAGCATTGAAGCTGGCCGTCGCCGAGGCCATCGTGCCAGCCGCGTCGCGCGCCTCGATCCGATAAGTGTGGGCGCCGGGCTGGCGCGGCGCGTAGCGCACTTTCCAGACGCCGGAGTTCGGCACGACCTTGTAGTCATCGTTGCCGGCGTCAGCGTAGATGACCGTCTCATGCCAGAAGGCTGCCGCTTGCTCGGTCACCCCGCTTGGCGTGGTGATGATGGCGCGCGCATCAACTTGATCGGCGTCGTACGGGTTGCTGTGTGCGCGCGGTAGGGTGAAGGTCCATTCGACGAGGTCGTACTGCGCCACCGTCGTCGCGCTGGGCGTGACGGCGATCGTGTCGACGGCGAGTGCGGTCGGACCCTGCACGGCCACCAGGCCCGCCAGCAGCCCAACGACAACCGCGATCTGCATTCCACGCCACCAGAAGATCATGTCACGCTCCTTGGATAGTCGGGACAGCACCGGCTCGGAACCAGGCCCCGCCGTCGCGGCCACGACGACTGTCCCTATCGTGATCGCCACCTGACCCGCCGGAAATAGGCCGATCGTCCCCCGGAGAGGCGGACCATCAGGCGACCGAGGGCCGGCGATGGGCGTCGTCGGCAAATGGCTGGTTCATCAGCGCCTCCCTGCGTGACTGGCCCGACGGTCGTCAGCGTTTGGGAGCGGGACCGGCGGGCGCCGCCGGAACCTCGCTCTTGCCCGCGCGCACCCGTGACCAGTCCACGGCATCAGCCGCCAGCGCATCCGGTGCGGCGGCGGCACGGGTGACATCGCCGCCACCGCGGCGGTGGTCTAGCAGATCGGCGCTGTCCCGCCCGGCCAGCCGCCGATCGGGTCGCAGAATAGGCCATGCCGCACCGTATGTCAATGCTTGGTGCCACACGCGAACAGTTTGACGGCGATTTGCAGTGTTTGCCGTTCGGTCGCGCCGGACGAGCGTGGTCCCGACTCTGGTACAATCCGGCCGCGTGAGCCGGCATCAGGCACGGGATGGGCGGATGGGGAACACTGACAACAGCGACCAGGCGGTGGAGGAGCGCGAGATTGCGCCGGCCCCACGGAGCGGCGCGACCGTGTCCAGCCCGACCGGTGGCATGACCAGTGGCTAGGCCCTCGCCCGCGCCAAGCGTGACTGTGCGCGACGTGCGCGATGCCGCCGACCTGGCCGCCATCGTCGCGATCCGTCGCCAGGTGTTCGTCATCGAGCAGGGTGTAGCGACCCACGTCGAACCGGACAACGTCGATCGGGCCGCGCATCACACGCTCGGCCTGGTCGATGGCCGCGCGGTCGGCATCGGCCGGCTGCACCTGACCAGCGGCGAGGGGCAGATCGCCTGGGTCGCCGTCCTGGCGGCTTACCGCGGGCTGGGCATTGGCCGGGCCATCATGACCCGGCTGATCGACGTCGCCGACGCGGCCGGCGCGCGCGTCATCATCCTCAATGCCCAGACGCACGCGCTCGGCTTCTACGAGGCCCTCGGCTTCCACGCGATCGGCGAGCCGTTCGTGATGGGCGGCATCGAGCACCAGATGATGTCGCGGCGACGCCCGACGGCCTGATCCGAGCCTCTTCAGGGCACGTCGCCGCCGGCCGATAGACAGGGCAAGACTATCCGGACGCGCGCGGCGGCGGCCCAACCGTGGCCGTGACCCACGCATCCACCTTTCCGGTCGCATCGGCGCGATGACGTCCCATCGCGAACCGACGCCCAGGCGACGATGAGAACTGTGATCAGACACTCGATCTCGACCGCCGAGCGATGGTGCGCGGCGCTGGCCTATGTCGGCATGGGGTCGGTCCTGGCGCTGATGTGGGGCCGCGGCGACTTCATCATGCCGCACGCGCGGCTGGCGTTCTCGCTGCACCTGTCGCGGCTGCTGCTGTCCGGCTTCGGCCTGGGTGTTTGGTACTTCCTGGCCGGGGGTAGCGCCACACTGGCGACGACCGACCTGCTGCGCTGGTTCTGGCACCTGATCGGTCTGTTCATTCTTGGCCTGCCGCTGGCGTACCTGGGTGGCGCCGCCTACGCTTCCTGGATGATTCCGGTGGCCATGCTCTGGGTCGTCGACCTCGTCGGGCTGATACTAGCTCTGCGGGGCATCCCCTTGCCGTGGAGCCAGTCGGCCGCACCGGCGCGCGCGCTGGCCCGGCCGTCCCGGGAGGAGAAGGAGCGGTTGCGGCGGCTGCGCGATCGCCGGCTCGACCAGATCCAGAGCGCCACGACGACAGCCGCCAGCGAGCGCCAGCGCGAGCGCGTCATCCGCGAGCGCAAGCGCGAACTTGGCGCCGACCTGGTGCGCCTCGATCATCTGCAGCACCTGGTCGCCATCGGCGAGTTGAGCGCCGCTCGCTACCAGCAGTTGCGCGACGAAGTCGTCGACGAGATCAGCCTGCTGCACGTCGAGCTAGACGCCCTCGGGGCGCGCGTCAGCCCGCACCTGGCCGCGCAACCGGTCGAACGACCCAGCATCGCCACGATCGGCAGCCGCCTGTCGGCCAACACGCAATCGCTGTCCTTCATCGATCGCAGTGGGCTGCCCTTGTTCACGTACGGCCACTTCCCTCTGGACGAGGCGTTGATCGCCGGCATGTTGTCCGCCTTCAACAGCCTGTCCGAGGAGGTGTTCGGCTCGCGGGTCCACAAGACCCAACTGGCCGAAGGTCAGGTGCTATCGTTCGTCCACGGCCAGTGGTCGATCTTGATGGCGCTGTTCGACGCCGACCCTTCGCCGGCGCAGATCACCCACCTGCAAGCCGTGCTGACGACCTTCGAGCGCGACAACGCCGCCGAGCTCCAGCGCGATCCGGTGCAGCCGTCGCGGCTCGTCCTGGCCAGCCTCAATCTCGGCGGCGACGGGCCGGAAGACCCTGCCCACTACCAGCCCGGCCACCCGCTCGGCCCGACCGGCATTGCGTCTGAGGCCGCCGGTGTGCCCAGCGTCTGGCAACCGCGCGCCTGATGGGGCTGGCGGCTGGGTGACCGTGGGCCGTGCGGGTCCACGGCGTTCCACCCTGTCAACTCCGTCGACCCGTCACCCTGGCGCATCCAGCCGGCTGCACCAGGTCGCCTGTTATCGGCGATGCTGCTACACTAGCGGAACCGGACGATTGACTACGCAGGGAGGGAGACAGGAATGGTGTCAAGCGTCGAGCGAGTCGTCGGCACGTCGGTGCCCCGAGTCGACGCACCCGCCAAGATCACGGGCAAGGAGCGCTACACCGGCGACCTGGTGCTGCCGGGGCTGTTGCACGCCCGGCTGGTGCTGAGCAGTGAGGCGCATGCCCGCATCACCGGCGTCGACACCGCTGCCGCACTGGCGATGCCGGGTGTAGTAGCCGTCATCGTCGCTGAGGAACTGCCATTTGCCGCCGAGGGCGGGTCGCCGCGGGCGCGCGAGTCGCTGGCGCGTGGCGAGGTTCTGTACGCCGGCCATCCGGTGGCGGCCGTCCTGGCCGAGGATGAGGCGACGGCAGCTGAGGCGGCGGCGCTGGTAACGGTCGACTACGAGCCGTTGCCGGTCGTGCTCGACCTGCGGGCGGCGATGGACCCGGCCAGTCCGCTGGTGCGCGTCACCAGCCAGGCGACCGAGGATGCCGCCGAGGCGGCCATGCACGGCATCGGCGGCGGCCACGTCGAGGAGAGCGCTGAGCGGCTGTCGGCCAACGTCAGCGGCCGCAACCAGACCACCGCTGGCGACGCCGCTGCCGGCTTCGCCGCCGCTGACGCGATCGTCGAGGGTGTCTTCCGGACCTCGTGGGTCCATCAGAGCTACATCGAGCCGCAGACGTGTGTGGCCGCGCCCGACGGGCTGGACGGCGTCGTCGTCTACGCCAGCACGCAGGGTATCTTCCGGACGCGCACGGTCGTGGCCGAGACGCTCGGGCTGCCGCAGCACCGGGTGCGGCTGGTGCCGATGGCCGTCGGCGGCGGCTTCGGCGGCAAGTTCGGGCTGATCGAGCCACTGACGGCGGCGCTGGCGCTCAAGGTCGGCCGTCCGGTGAAGCTCGCCTTCAGCCGCAGCGAGGAGATGGTCACGGCCAACCCGACGCCAGCGGCGATCATTGAGCTTCGGCTTGGCGGCACCAAAGACGGCCTCCTGTCGGCGCTCCAGGCCCGCCTGATCGTCGACACCGGCGCCTTTCCCAACTCGCCGATGGGCGGCATGGCGTTCGCCATCAGCAACTGCTACCGCATTCCCAACCTGGATATCCACGGCTACGAGGTGATGACCAACCGCCTTGGGCCGGGGGCCTATCGCGCGCCGGGCAACCCGCAGGCCAGCTTCGCCATGGAGCAGATGGTCGACCGGTTGGCCAAGCGGCTGGGGCTGGACCCACTGGCGTTGCGCGTCGCCAACGTGCCGGTCGAGGGTGATGCGCGGCCGGACGGCCGGCCCTGGCCACGCATCGGCCTGAAGGAGTGCCTGGAGCGCTTGCAGCAGCACCCGCTCTGGCAGCAGCGCGCCGTGGCGCCCGGCAACGGTCGCTACCGCGAGGGCGTTGGCGTCGGCCTCGGTGGCTGGCGCGGCGGCCTGGAACCGGCGGCGTCCCAGTGCCAGGTCGAGCCGGAGGGCACGATCGTCGTCGTCGTCGGCGCGGTCGACCTGACCGGCACGTACACAGCCTTCCAGCAAATCGCCGCCGAGACGCTCGGCGTCGACCTTGACCACGTCCGCATCGCCGGCGCCGACAGCAGCAACGCGCCCTACTCCGGCGGCGCCGGTGGCAGCAAGATCGTCTACACCGTCGGCCAGGCCGTCCAGCGCGCCGCCCAGGACGCGAAAGAGCAGATCCTGCAACTGGCGGCGACGGTGCTGGAGGCCGCCGTCGAGGACCTGGAAATCGCTGGCGACCGAGTGCGCGTGCGCGGTGTGCCGGCTGGCACGACCAGCGAGCTGAGCCTGAAGGCGATCGGCAACCTGACTAGCGGCTTCGGCGCACGCCACGCGCCCATCGCTGGCCGCGGCAAGGGCGCGCAGACGGCCAATGCACCCGGCTTCGCTGCCCACCTGGCGCGCGTGCGTGTTGACACCGAGACTGGCCAGGTCGACGTGCTCGACTACGTCGCCACCCAGGATGTCGGCCGGGCCATCAACCCGGCCTCAGTCGATGGCCAGATCATCGGCGCGGTGGCGCAGGGCATCGGCTGGGGGTTGCTAGAGCACATCCAGCACGATGAAACCGGCCAGGTCGTCACTGGCAGCCTGATGGACTACGCCGTGCCGAGGGCTCACATCATGCCACAAATCGAGACTGTGCTGCTGGAGGTGCCGGCGCCGGACGGCCCGTTCGGCGCGCGCGGCGTCGGCGAGCCGCCGGTGATCCCGGTGGCGGCGGCCATCGCCAATGCCATCCATCACGCCACCGGCGCGACACTCGCCGATATGCCGGTCACGCCCGAGCGCCTGTGGCAGGCGCTCCAGAACGGTACATCTTGAGGCGGCGGCGCGGGGCAGAGCATCGGGCCGGCGCGCCTGGCCTGCCCCGCCAGCGCTTCCGATAGGAGTGCGTGATGGCGAAGGAGGTCCTGTTCACCTTCCTTGACGGGCCGGATGCCGGCGTATCGGCGCGCGCCGTGCTCCTGGAGGAGGCCGCGCCCCGCACCTGCGCCGCCGTCTGGGCGCAGTTGCCGCTGGCGATCACGGCCGGCCACGGCGCCTACTCTGGCACCATCGTCGGCGTCCGCCTCGACCCGTCGGTGATCGTCGGTGAGGAGAACGCGACCACATGCGTCCAGACCGGCGACGTTATGTTCACTCATTATGAGCCGCACAGCCGCCACGGCTACCCGGCCGGCCTGAGCGAGATCTACTGGGCCTACGACCGCTACGCCCGGCCACACGTGCCGGGTCAGTGGGTGCCGGCCATCGCCAACGTCTTCGCGCGCATGACCGGCGACCCGACTGACTTCTACGCCGTCTGCCGGCGTATCCTGCAGGAGGGGTTGAAGCGGATCGATATCCGCCGCGCCGATGACCTGACCGCGCCGGCGACCGTCGCCGACTACCGCGAGCGCCTGCGCTGACGCCGGGCCAACGACGATCGTCGGCTGTCGGCACGCTGGTGATGGGCGACGGAGTTAAGCCCTGTCCCCACGCTGATCACGCCCGGAGCCAACCGCCATCCCCGGATGGCCTCACGTCAGCAGCAGTTGGGCCGTGTCCAGGTACTCCTGCAGCGTGAACTGTGCCGGCGTCCAGATGCCACCGGCCAGGTAGCCGTCGACGTGAATCGCTGCCGCCAGCGGCCGGCCGACCCAGCGCAGGTGCCATGGCTCATGCACGTAGCCGGTGCGCGCCTCGGCGCCGGGCGGGTAGGAGACGAGGAAGCCGTAGCGCCAGCCGTGCTCGGCCAGGA
>JADLAZ010000255.1 GCA_020849725.1 Chloroflexota bacterium | reverse complement strand
GCGCTCAGTCTGCCCTTGATCGCCTATCAGGTGATCCGGTTCATGGCTCCCGGCCTGACCCGGCAGGAGAAGCGGCTGCTGTACACGGCACTGCCGTTCATCGCCCTCCTGTTCGTCGCCGGCTCGGCTTTCGCCGTCTTCCTGGTGCTGCCGGCCATGCTCGGCTTCCTGCGCGGGTTCATGGAGATGGTCTTCCGCAACGATTTCCGCGCGGCGGCGACCGTGTCGATGGCACTGACGATGATGCTGTGGATGGGGCTGGTCTTCCAGATGCCGCTGGTGATGCTGATCTTGGCGCGGCTGCGCATCGTCCACTGGCGGCGGCTGTTGTCGTGGTGGCGCTATGCCGTGCTGCTGATCATGGTCGCGGCGGCGATCATCACGCCGACGCCGGACCCGGTGAACATGCTGATCGTGGCCGTGCCGATGATTGTGCTGTACGCGCTGGGCGTGCTGCTGGCGCGGCTGTTCGGCAATGGGCAGCCATCGTCGCTGCCGACCTCCGTGCCAGCCTGACGCGCGGTCAGCGCGCGGCCGCCGCGAGCGGCTGCTCGGCTGGCGCGTACGTGCCCTCGATCGTCGGATGCAGGCGCTGGCTCAGGCAAGCGGGGCAGCGCGGCGTGGCGCTGCGGCCATACGATAGCCGGCCGCAGTCGAGACAGCGCCACTCGCCCGGCACCAGGCGCGGCAGGTGGACAAGCGGCAATCGCGTCGTCGTCCGGTCATCCAGCATCGGGCGAACCTCCTTGCGCTCGTGACGGGGGCGTCATCGGCCGTCGTTACTCAAACCAACGATGGCGCCCCCCCGTCGGATGGCAAGATCCTCGTAGCCTTTTGGTCCTATCGTCGGTCCTGGGACCGGGCGGCCCGGTCAGCGCCACCGCTCGCCGGCGACCGTGACGCGTTAAGCTGAGAGAGACGGGGCCGCCAGTGGCCGGCGCCCAGACACCAGGGCAGGAGGAGCGATGGTCGTCGATGAGCCCGTGGCAACCGACCACGAGGCCAGCGCGCGCACCTGGTCTCAGCAGCGCTCGGGGCGGCCGCCCGGACCGCCGCTGGCCGAGTTGCACGTCCACATCGGCGGCGCGGTGTCGCCAGCCACGCTCTACTCGATCGCGCACAGCCAGGGCATCCGCCTGCCCACGGTCGGCTACTGGGCGTTCGAGGAACTCGTCACGGCCACGCCCGACCGGGTCAAGACCTTCGACGGCTACCTGAACCTGTTTCACTGGACCGAGCTGATCCAGAGCAGCCCACAGGCGATGGAGGCGTCCGTCCACAGCATCGTCGGTGGCGGCTACCGCTCCTGCAACATCGATCTGGTCGAGCTGCGCTACTGCCCGGCCAAGCGCAACCGCGGCGGTGAGCGCGACCTCGACCACATCATCGTCGCCTCGCTGCACGGCCTGCAGCGCGCGCTGCTGGAGTACAAGGAGGTCCGGGCCGGGCTGGTGCTCTGCTGCGATCGCAGCCTGCCGCCGGAGGTCAACGAGGCCATCGTCCGCAAGGCGATCCGCTACAGCGCGCTCGGCATCGTCGGCATCGACCTGGCCGGACCAGAGGCGACCACATTCGGCGGCGTGGCCCGGCTGGAGCGCGCCTTCCGCAGCGCCGCCGACGCCGGCCTGGGCGTCACCGTCCACGCCGGCGAGGCCGGCACCCTCGAAGAGATGTGGGAGGTGGTCGACCGGCTGCGGCCGCGCCGCATCGGCCACGGCCTGCGCGCCGTCGACGATGACCACCTCTTGCAGCGGCTGAGCGCCGATGGCATTGTGCTGGAGCTGTGCCCAACGTCAAACCTGCGCACCGGCATCGTGCCGGACCTGGCGACCTACGCCGGCATCATCCAGCGCCTGCACCAGGCCGGCGTCGCCTACACGATCAACACCGACGGCCCGGAGATGCTCGGCACGAACATGCCCGGCGAGCGGGCGCTGCTGCGTGAGGCCGGCATCCTCGACGACGAGCGCCTGGCCTGGACCGACCGCGTCGCCCGCCGCGCCAGCTTCATCGCCGCCGGCGACCGCTACGTCTCATGAGCCACGCCGCGCGGCGCGCACTAATAGCTGAGGCATGCCGACGGTGGCCACCATCCAGCCAGACGCCGATCGTCGCAACGCCTGAACCCCGGCTTTCGCCGGGGTGACGTGAGCACCCGTCTGCGCCGGCGTCGCCTGGCCCTGGCCAGCGCCTACCCGTGGCCGCCGGCGCGCACCGTCGCCATCAGGTCGTCGGCCATGCTGTCCAGCGAGTAGGCCGGCGTCCAGCCGAGGTCTTCCTCGGCCGCTTTAATGCTCAAGTCCCAGTGGTAGGAGATGCGCGCCACCGCCGCCAGCGCCGGCTCGGGCGCGAAGGTCAGGTCGGCCTCCGGAACCCGTCGGCGGGCGATCTCGACCAGATCGACCGCGCTGGCGCGGCCGGTGCCGATGTTGTAGATGCGCCGCGGTGCGCTCGGCGCCAGCGCCAGCGTCGCCAGTGCGCGGGCTGCGTCCTTGACGTAGCAGACGGGCGTGGCAGCGTCCTCGCCGACGTCAATGGCGTAGGGCTGGCCGAGCGCCGCCCGCTCCAGGATCAGCGACGTGTACATCGTCGCCGAGCCGGAGGCGGCGTTGCGGAACGAGCCAACGATGGCGGCCATGCGCGCCGCCCGGAAGTCGACGCCGTAGCGGCGCTGGTAGTAGAGGCCCAGCTGCTCGGCCATGATCTTGCTCTGGCCATACCACGTCAGCGGCAGCGCCGGCACGTCCTCGGTGATCGGCTGCGGCACATCGGGGCCGTAGACCGAGATCGTGCTGGCGAAGACGAAGCGCGCCACGGAGTTGACGCGCGCCGCCTCCAACGCGTTGTGTGTGCCGCCGAGGTTGACCTTCATGCCCAGGTCCGGGTCGCGCTCGCAGCCCATCGTGACGATGCCGGCCAGGTGGATGATGGCGCTGACCGGCTCGCGGCGGCAGGTTTCAATCAGCAGGCCGCGGTCGGAGACATCACCCTCGACGAAGAGCGTGTTCGCCGGCAGCCGCGGCTCCCAGGCCGGGTCGGGCGCCAGCCGGTCGACGGCGATCACTCGCTCGCCACGGGCGCTCAGTTCGTTCGCCAGCCAGCGGCCGATGTAGCCGCCGCCGCCCGTCACCACGATCGCCATGCCGTCCTCCTGCCTGCTCGCCAATGCCGGAGCGCGATTATACAATGGCCTGGCGCCGCCGCCGCGAGCGCGCGGTCAGCGGTCAGGGAGGAGCAGCCCATGGCGGAGGACCGGCCCCGCATCGGCGTTATCCATGCGACACCGGCGGCGATGGACCCGGTGCGGGCGGCCTTCGCCGCCGAGTTGCCCCAGGCTACGGCGCTGCACTTCCTCGATGAAGGCCTGCTCGACGGCATTGCGCGGGATGGCGGCGTGACACCGGCGCTGATCCGGCGACTGGCGACGGTCGTCGGCCAGGCCGACTCGGCCGGCGTCCAGATTATCCTGACCACCTGCTCGGCCTACTCGCCGGTGATGGACACGATGCGCGCCATCTGCTCGGTGCCGATTATCACCATCGACGAGGTGCTGTTCGAGGAGACGGCGCGCGCCGCCGATCACCTCGGCGTCATCGCCGCCAGCGAGACGTCGCTGCGAACGACATTGCAGGGCCTGCAGGCTGAGGCCGCGCGCCAGGGTCGCGCGCCGCGCTACACCACGGCCGCCGTGCCGGAGGCTTTCGCTGCTCTCGGGCGGGGCGATGTCGCAACGGCTGCTCAGGTCATCGCCGCCGCCGCGCGTCGGCAGATTGCCGAGGGCGCCGGCGCAATCATGCTGGCGCAGGCGTCGCTGTCGCGCACGCTGCCGGTCATCGGCGACCTGGGCGTGCCGGTCCTGACCAGCCCGTCGTTGGCAGTGCAGCGGGTGGCGGCCGCTCTGCGGGCGTAGGTGGCCGGCGGCGGGTCCGTCCGGTGCGTGCCCGCGTTCGACACGATGGGGAGGACCTGATGCGCCTGAAACTAGCCTACACTGTCGCGACACCCGACACGACGACTTCGCCGATGCTGGCCTTCCGGGGCGACCTGGACACCGTCTTCGGCACCCTGGCCGACCTCGGCTACGATGGCGTCGAACTGATGCTGCGCGACCCTGCGGCGCTGGACGCTGGCAAGCTTCGGCGGCTGGCCGCCTCGCGCGGCCTGATGATCGCCGCGCTCGGCACCGGCCAGGTGGCTGAGGAGGACAAGCTGTCTCTGCTCGCGGCCGAGCCGGAGGGGCGATCGGCGGCGGTCGAGCGACTGAAGGCGGTGCTGCGCTTTGGCGGCGAGGTGGGTGCGCCGGTCGTCATCGGGCGCTTCCGTGGCTCGGTGCCGCGCGGCGTCAGCCGGGAGACGGGGCTGGACTGGCTGACGGCGGCGCTGACCGAGGCGGCCGAGTCGGCGCGGCTGGCTGGCGTGCCGATCGTGATCGAGCCACAGAATCGCTTCAACACCAACATTATCTTCACCGTCGGCGAGGGCATCGAACTCATCGAGCGCGTTGGGTCAGAGTGGGTAACGGTGCTAGGCGACACATTCCATATGAACTTGTGAGCTTCCGATTACTACAACTGCCGCCCTCGTACCCGCCGCCGCCGCCTGGTCCGATCACCGGGCACACAAAAGGGCGAGCCACCCCCATCAGGAGTGACCCGCCCTCGGCTGCGGCTGCGGCTACACGCCTGGTCGCACCCGCCGCCGGTGCGCCGTCTCCACCACGCGCACCGCTGCCGCGAATACCACCTCGCTGTAGGCGCGTGCTTCGGCCATTGTCGCTACCGTGATCGTCGGCGGCTGCCCCGCCACCTGCACCGGCTGCGGGTGGGGGCGGGCCGCCTGGTTAGCAAGCCGTCGCATCCAGCGGTAGCTCCTGCTGGATGGCGATGGTAGCCGGCGTCTTCACCGGCGGGCCGGGATCGTTGTCCTGGTCAACGACGCGCTGGATGCTCGCCTTGGCCTGGAAGTACAAGAATGGGCCGGTGGCATAATCCACGCCGCACCGGATCGGGGCAACGCTGATGAGGTAGTCGCCCTCCCCCAGGTATTGCTGAGAGATCACCTCCCCCAGGCGGTGGCGGATGAAACCGGCCAGCGCCGCCGCCGCCGTGTAGCTCAACGTGAACCACCAGATGGCCCGGAAGCAGGCCACGAAGACGCCGGGCCACCTCACCCCAGCCTACCGCGTGGCTGGGGTGAGTAGTCGCGACGGTTGCGGCGGTGCGCGCCAGCCCGGCTGAGCAGGTAGACGCAGCTGGCAAAGGCGACGGCGAGGACGGCCAGCGCGAAGATGACCAGGAACCACTCCGGTACCAGGGTGATTGTCGGCGGGCAGCGCATCAACGCACCTCCACGATGTTGCGTCTCCTCACGGTACCCTCTCTTCTCCGTTGTCATTCAAGCACGCCAGCACGAGCAGGCTGAGGAAGGTCGTGGTGATGAACACCGCGAGCAGCCCCTGCCAGCCGTACTCGGCCAGGACGCGCATACCGGAGGCGACGGCCAGCGCCGCCGCCATGGTGACTGCAATGAGCCAGGTGCGGCGGCTGAAGGTCACCAGCGCACCCGCGAGATGGCATCCCAGAGACGCGCCACCCAGCCGCGCCGTGAGGGGGGCGGGGCCGTGTACGCGCTGGGCAGGGAGTAGGACCAACCGTCCTCCATCGCGTCGCGGATGTCACTGTCGGGGGGAGCCTCGACACGGCACTGGCCGCCGCAGAGTGGGTCGTCGTCGCCGTGGCGCAGCGCGCCGCAGTCGCAGACAGCGGCCAGCGAGCCGCTGGCGCGGGTCACTGGCCACGCTCCGAGGCGCGCCGCGACAGTGCCGAGAGGGCATCGGCCAGACTGGTGAACGCAACGGCCTGTGCAGGGGTGGCCGCACCTGGGTCGGGGCCGAATACGTCGGCCAGCATCGCGGCGTCGGTGTCGAGGCCGGGGGCCGCCGCCTGCGCCGCCTGGTACTCCGCCACCGTCAGCACGCGCACCGCTCCCGGCGGCCCGTCGGAGGCGACGATGTACTGGGGCGCGGCGTGGCGGATGACGTCGAACTGCGCTAGGGCCGTCTCCTTCAGCGCCTCGATGGCGGCGTTCTGGGCGGCCAGGGCGACAGCACACTCGGCCAACAGGCGCGCTGCTTCGTCCAGCCGTCGGCGCTGGCTGACGGCGTCGGCGGCGAGCTGGTGTAGCTCACTCACTGGTAGTACCTCCTTCGGTGGCTGCCGGCGGAGCCGGCTCAGTGGTAGGGGCGGCACTCGACGCCGCCAGGGTGGCTAGCTGCTCGGGGGTGAGCAGCGCCAAGAGGGCGCGGGTCGTCTCCAGCCCGCCCTGCGCCAGCTGCGCCAATGCGATGACGGCCTGCCGCTCCTGCGCCGGGTCTTCCCCTAGCGGCTCGTGGATCAGCATGTCGTCAGGGCGGGGGTGTCCGCAGACGCCGAAGTAGGCGGTCTTCGGCTGGCCACCCTCGGCGCTGGCGACGCGGTGAACGAACACGGGCACGCCGCACTGTTCGCAGACGGCGACGATGAACAGTTGCGCACTTTGATGTGGGCGCGCCTTCCTGCCAGTGGGCAGGTGGACGACGTTGCTCATGGCGTCTCCGACAGTTCAGACAGCACGCGGGCACGCTCCGCGACTATCGTGGCGTAGATGGCCCGCTGCACGCCGGGGGTCGCCACCGCGTCCCAGGCGATGCGGCCCCACCGCCCCGGCCCGCGCAGGGACCACCAGGGGGAGTAGCTATCGACCTGCGCCAGGGCGTCGTCGGCATCGCCGTTGTAGGTGATGGCCCTGTCGTCGATGTAGAGGTGGGCGGTGGGCTTGGTGTGCGTGACCGCGTCCACGAACCCCGCCAAGTCCCAGGCGGCGAGCCAGTCCCACACTGCCAGGAGATCGGGGCGCGCCGTGTAGACGACGACGCGGCAGTTCCGGGCTGCAAGCCCCGCCAGCAGCGCTGTCGCGTGTGGCTCCAGGGCCGGTTCGTCGCCGTGGACGCTGGCGATGACGCCGTCGAAGTCCACGGCGATGACCGCTTTATAGGGTACGGTCATCCAGGCGCTCCTCCTCGCCGCCAGCGACGCGCCAGACGGCGACGGGTTTACCGCGACGCCGCATGGCGTCGATCATGTGACGGGTGCCCCGGCTCCTACCGTCCCAGACGGCCACCAGCGCGTCGCCGTCGCCGGCCATCTGCTCGTTGCGCAGGTAGCCGGCGCGCTTGCCGTGGGCATCCCAGTTGGCGGGCATGAGGGTCCAGGGGCACCAGTGCTCCACCGCCCAGTTGATGGCGCAGGTAGCGACGCCGCGTGCCTCGCCGACGATGACCTCATCGACGATCTTGCCCTCGGGCCAGGGCGGGGCGTCGGCGGGCAGCGTGTCCTCACGCGAGCCGGCGTCGAGGCGGCTGAGGTAGCCGCTGTTGCGGATGCACCGCTCCACCACGTTGTAGTCAGTAACGCCGCGAGAGCCGGCAACGATGAGCCTCATGATGGCGACCTCTCAGGGCGAAACGGCAGCCAGAGCTTGCCGTGGCGGAAGAGGCGCTGCCCGGCGAATACCCAGGAGTAGGTGCCGGGCAGTGCCTGCGCATTGGTGCGGAAGCGGTAGTCGCTCCTTTCAATGAAGCGGCTGGCGTCCTCCCTGGCGACGTGGACATCCACGCGTCCATCGGGCTGGTGGCCGCGCATGGCTACCACCAGGAAGCGGTTGGCAAGGTCGGTCTGCATCACTTCAACCAGCGCCTGCCAGGCGCGCTGCTGCGCCTCGTCAGTCACGCGGTACCTCCTCGCTAGCGGGGGCGCTGAGTATGTCGGCCCATTGGTTGAGCGCGGCCAGACTACCGGCGCTGCGACACCAGATAACGCGCTGCTCATCGCCGATGGTGACGAGGCGCGCCAGGGTGGCACCGTGGCGCTGATGCAGCCGCGATGACCTCTCGGCAATGCGGAATGGCTGGAGGGCGACGTTCTCGACGACGACGTAGGGGCAGGCGGTCTGCTGCTCGGGGGCAGCGGCGGCGTAGGCGGCGCAGAACGCGGTCACGATGGCGCTGGCCGCGCCGCGTGCCTCGCGGGTGACCTTTGCCAGCGGGTCAAGCGGCAGAACGCTCATCAGACAGCCCGCGCCAGCCCCTCGTGCTGGCGCACAGGTCAAGGTCCGGTTCCTTGGGGCGGTAGCGGCAGGTGCAGTCGGGTAGCTCGCCAGTGACACGGGCCTGCGCCAGCGGGTAGGCGAGGTCATACGCCAGGTCGTAGGCGTCCAGCCGGTCCATCAACTCGACCTTGACCAGCCGCCGTGGCGCTCTGTGGTGCGGCTCGACGTACCAGATCAGCGCCTCGGTGACCGGCAGGCCATGCTCTGCCAGCAGCAGCGCGTACAGGTTGGCCTGCGCCGCGTGCTCCGGCGTCGGCAGCAGCTTGGGCACGCGCCGCTTCCGGTGCGGGTCGAACTGCGTCTCCATGTCGCCGCTGGTCTTGAAGTCGAGCAAGCGGCGAGCAGCGGGGTCGTAGTGGTCGATGCGGCCCCTCAGCGGGATAGCCACCGTCTGCCCGCCGATGGTGACCGGGATGGGCATCTCCAGCGTCTGCTCGGTGTGGTCACCGCCGTCCTCCAGCACGCGGTGGACACCGGTGCCGACCAGCGCCGACCACAGGCTCTCGGGGTCAACGTAGTACGGCTCGGTCATCTCCAGCAGGTGCCGCCGCGCACAGCCGGCGGCTGCCGACGGCGAGACGGCCAGCTTGCGAGAGCGGCTGACGCTGCGGTGCAGCGCCTCCCAGACAGGGGCGGGGAAGCGCAGGACGTGCCCCTTCGCCTGCGCCTCGCGCATCACGTCGGCATGCGTCAGGCGCTTCTGCCCGACAGCCCAGCCCGCGAAGGGCATAGAACCTCCTTACGAGAACCAGGACCAGAGCGCGTCGGCGCGCCGATACTCCGGCAGCGCCAGCAGCGCTTCGGTCACGTCGTTGCCAGATGGCCAGCGCACCCGCTTGACCTGGGGCGCGCTGATGACCTGCGCCAGCGCCGCCGCCGCCTTTTCCCCGGCGTCGTCGAGGTCGGTGCAGATGAAGACGGGTTGCCGGAAGGACCAGCCACCAAAGACATTGACGAGGCTGTCGGCTCCGGCCAGCGTCGTCATCGCGTCGATGCCGTACTGCGACAGCAGGAGCGCGTCGAACTCGCCCTCAGCAATCGCCTTGATGCGCCCCCTCGGCAGAGGGCGGTAGACGAGGGGCGGCTGCCCAGGTGGATGCAGGTACTTCGGCGCGTCGGGGTCGCAATAGTCGTCGTCGCGTCGGAACTTGACACCGATGGCGACACCGCGCTTGTTGACGACGGGGATGGCGAAGCGGGTGCCGGTGTGCCCGAGGCGCGCCTGGCGGATGGTGTCGAGCCGCAGCCCTCTGCCGGTCAGGTAGGCGAGACGGTGGTGGCGGGGGGAGTGCTGGTGCAGCAGCGTCTGCTGCCAGGCGGCGACCAGGCTCGGTGCCGGGGGCGGCGCGTCCTCACGCGCTTGCGCTGCCGCTGCCGGTAGATCGTCGCCGCTGGTGCCGGCCAGGTCGAGCAGCTGCGGCGGCGTGAAGTAGACGCCGCAGGAGAAGCACCAGCCGTGGTCGGGGTAGACGGCGAGGCTGGGGCTGTCGTCCTGGTGCAGCGGGCAGGCGACGTGGATGACTTGTCTGCCGCGTGGCTGCCCGAAGGCGTAGCGCAGGTCTGGCGGCACACTTGTTAGCCTACTGGCGGCGGGAAGAAGCCGTGAGCGCGGGCCTCGCGGTTCTGAAGCCAGGCGACGCACAGCGCCGCCGTCTCGATGATCTCTTGCTCCAGGTGGGCCGCATCACCATCAGCATACGTCAGGTCGTTGAGCGCCTGGGCGGCTTCGCCTAATTCTTCCAGGGTAAGCGCCAGCCAGCGGTGGTCGGCGTGGTTCTGTGGCTGCCCGCCGCCGTGCTGTGTGTCCTGGCGATGCCGCTCTTGGCAGATACGGTCCCAGATGCGCTCCTCGAAGGTGAGCATCGCGGCGATGGGGACGGTGTCACTGGCTGCGTCGATGTCGTCGCGCAGCCACCGCTCATTGCAGATGAGCGGCGGGGCGTAGCGGTCACAGCAGTTGTTGGTCACAGGACAACCTCCGAGAGGATGGAGTGAAGCTCCTGCGCATAGCCGTCGCGCATGCGGAGGCGGCGGCCCGACAGGAGCGTAACGGTGGCTCCGCTGATGGACGCAGCGGTCAAGAGCTTGCGGGTGGTCTTCCACGAGACGTGGGCGACCTGGGAGAGCGGGAAGGTGGCAAAGCAGCCCGCCTTGTAGTCGTAGCAGGTGAAACAGGCTGGATAGGCAGGGCTGCCCCCTCCGGACATGCAGCAGCAGGCGGTGGCGCGGTCACTCGACGCGCTCACTCGGCGGCTTCGGCTTCGTAGACCGTCGGCAGCCCGAAGACGCGGCGCAGGCGGCAAGCGTCGGCGGTGCCCAGGCGGGTGCTCACCCCCGGCTGCACGAGCAGCGCGCCGGCTACCTTGACCGAACCGGCAATGGCTGCCGGCTCGACGGCCCAGACGACGCGCATGACCTGCGCCAGATTCACGCTGACGTCAGTCTGGCCGACGGCGTCGTAGCCAGAAAAGTATTCCAGCGTCACACAACCTCCTTGATGGCGTCCTTCTCGGACCACGTCGGACTGATGACGGCGTCTACCACCACCGGCACCTTGCGCAGGACGGCTTGCGCCGCGTCGCGCATGGCGGCGACGACGACCTCGCTGGCTACCGACGCGGCGGCGGCGGGCACCTCGACGACGATCTCATCGTAGACCTGGAGCAGGATGGCCCCGCCGAGGGCAGTGATCTCGGGAGCCATCAGCGCCATTGACAGCTTGGTGATGTCGGCGTTGGCTCCCTGGATGCAGTGGTTCGCGCCGCGCCGCTGGACGGCTGCCTTCTGATCGACGGGCATGCCTGGCGCGACGGCGAAGTAGCGCCGACGGCCCAACGGGGTGGCGGCGTAGCCGTGCTCGACGGCGAAGTCCCCCATGCGGCGCAGATAGCCGGCAGCACGGGGCCGCGTCTTGCGCCAGGTGGTGATGTACTGGCGGCAGTTGTCCAGCGTCTCGAAGACGCCCCAGCCGCCGAGGTTCCAGCGCAGCGACTTCGGCCCCATGCCGTAGCAGATGCCGAAGTTGACGATCTTGGCGGTCTTCCGCTCATTGTCAGTGATCTGGTCGGCGGGTTTGCCGTACTGGTCGATGGCGGTGTCAAGGTGGACGTCGCGCCCCTCGACGAAACCGCTGACCAGCGCCTCATCGCCAGACGCCTCGGCCAGCAGCCGAAGCTCGATCTGGCTGAAGTCCGCGACGACGAACAGACAGCCGTCCCTGGCGACGAACCGGCTGCGGAAGGCGGCGTTGTTGGGCATGTTGAGCAGGTTGGGGCTGGCGCAGGAGGGACGGCCCGTGCCGGTGCCGATCTGCCGCCAGCCGCCGTGGAGCGCGTGCTGCTCGTCGAGCCGGGAGGCCAGCGCCTCGCCAAAGCTGGTCAGCAGCTTGTCGGCCTTGCTGAACTGCTGGAGCGGCTCGATGACCTCGGTGCGGACCACCTCGGGCACGTCCACGGCGTAGGCGCGCAGCGTCTTGCTGCGGAAGTTGTCAGGCATGGGCACGGCCACGCCAGTGGCCTTCTCCAGCGTGTCCAGGTAGCCCTGGAGCGCGATGGTGCGCTGAAGGTAGGAGCGGATGTTGACCGGCTCGGCGATGTCGAAGAGGCGGATGGCGGGCCGCTCATTGCCCGGCTCGTGCCGCCACCGCCTCGTCTCCCAGCGAGTGTAGCGACGCAGCCCCTCCGGCTGGCCGCTGGCCTTGTGGACTTTCTGGTCGAGCCAGCCCTGCACGTCTTGCTCGGTCACGGGCTTCAGGCCGTCGATCTGATACGCCTGCGGGTTATCGACGAAGTCGCGCAGCAGTCTGTCAGGGTCGCGGCAGAGGTCGGGCCACGCCGCCGCCGCCGCCGCTTCGGCTGCCGACAAGCGAGCTAGCCACTCCGTGAGCCGTGCTTCGTCGGCACGCTGGCGGCCCATGAGAAACCAGGCACGATGGGGGGTGAGGGTGGTTTCCAGGTGAGCGCGCAGCCTGTCGGCCTTGACTTGCGTCTCGGCCAGGATAGCGCGCAGACCAGGGAGATCGACCTGCACGCCACGGAAGACCATCTCGCAGAAGACGGGCACGCAGGCCATCTCGATGGCGGCGATGCGGCTCATCTGCTCGCGACGAATGAGAAGTCGCTGAGCGGCGGCGAGTTGGGCGGTGGTCAGCGCGTCTTCGGCGGCGTACTCAATCATGGCGGGGGTGAAGGTCGCGTCCAGCGTAAAGCCGGTGCGTATTTCCGCGTCCTTACTGATCGCCTTGCCCAACCGTCGCGCCGCCGCCGCCTGGAGGGAACGCGACAGCGGCACCGCTTTTGCCTCGCTGTCGTCGTTCTCGTCGGCCTCCTCCTCGTCGAGGCCGGCAGTCAACAGCCACTCGGCCAGATAGGTGTCCCAGGTCTGCTCAGGGTAGCCGACGCCGTACTGGCGGCGGAGGAAGACGAGGTCGAAGGCGGCGTTGTGAACGACGACAGGGCGGGTGTAGACCTGCGCCGTCAGCCAGGCGGCGACGTCAGCGGGGTGGTGCCCACGGACATCCAGCACGTGGGCGCGCTTGCTGTCGCTGACGGCAATAGCGGTGACCGTGTCGCGCCAGTCGAGACCCGTCGTCTCGATGTCCAGGCTGATCTCCGTCGCCGCCGGGAAGAGCGGTAGCGGTAGCGGCTCAGGCATCCTGCTCCCGCGCCGTGAGTGGCGGCAGCCGCCGACCATCTGGCAGGCTCAGTGCTACCATCTCGGGGGTCGTGACGCCGTAGCCGCCTGTCTCCAGCGGCGGGGCGCTGATGAGGGCCGGCGGCTGGCTGAAGCCGCGCCGTATGACGGCCACCTCGACCCTAGACGGAACAACGTTGGCGGACCACTCGTCGGCCAGCAGAGCGTCCCAGAACGACGCCGGCACCTCATCAAGTGCAGTTTCGGTGGCGTGGCTCAGGCGGCTCTTCTCAGCGCCACGGCGCGTCTGCACCCACCACGGCACCTCCAGGCGGATGGTTATGAAGCCGTGGGCGAGGCACCACAGCATCTCCTCGGGGCGGCGCAGGTCGTCGATGATGAGGCCGGCGTGCCCGTGAATGACGTCGGGGTGACGCTGCTCCATGAGGCGGGTGAACCGCCAACTATCGGCAGCGGTGGCGGCGATGGCGAAGTCTTGCAAGAAGGCGCGGTCCTTCTGCTCGCCGTCGGTGGTGTAGCCGAGCACCTTGCCGGCCTGCTTCAGCGGGGCGGCGAAGCTGTCCAGAGGCACCCAGTAGGTGCCGGCCAGCAACCGGGCCAGAGTGGTCTTGCCGGTCCTCATTTTGCCGGCGACGGCGATGCGGGGCATGGCCACGGGGTGGCTCCTTTCATGCGGCGCGGCCAGCGGCCACGGCGTCGATGAGGGTGGCGATGGGGCGCAGCTCCTGCCAGCGCATCTCGAACTTCTTACCTTGCATCCGCACTGGCTCGCGGGCCATGATGCGGTGCAGGAAGTCGCGCCGCGAGCACCAACCGACGATATCCAGGGCGTCGCCAACGGCAGCCGGCCAGACGAGGACGTACCAGTGCGCCTGAAGCTCGGCGTGGAAGTCGAGGCCGTCGGTAGCCAGGTCGCGCTGTCTTTCGGAGCGATACTTGACCTGGCCCGTCGCGCCGACGGCGGTGGGGAATGGTAGCGTCAGATCGACCTTGCCGTCGCCACCGTCGTAGATGGCCCAGGTCAGGTCGCCCAGCCCAAGGGCGTTGGCGACGGCCTGCTCGGCGCGGAAGGACTGCCAGCGCTGCCAGAGCGGGTCTTGTGGCTGGCCGCCGCGTGACCAGCCGATGTTGGGCTTGCCGATGGCGTCCTTGTGCTCGTTGACCGCTTCAGCGGCGGCGCGGGTGGCCGTCTCCTGCTGCGGGGTTAGCGCGACGATCACGGCGCGGCGGCCTGGTCCAGGTCGGCCAGCGCGGCGCGCAGGTGCTCGCGCACTCGCAGCGACAGCGTGCTCGACTGCGTCAGCCGCGCCGTGGCGGCGGTGGTCAGGAGCGAGACGAGGTCGTCGAGGGGCAGCACGGTGAAGACCTGGCCATTGCGGTACGTCTTGCCGCCGGTGACGGCGAGCAGCCAGGGCTTGGCGGCGGTAGCGCCGTTGGCGATGGCCTGGTCGAGGTGGGCGCGCAGGCGGCCATAGCCGCGCAACTGCTCGCTGGACTTGACCTCGACGCGATAGCCGTGGGCATCGACATCCCCGGCTAGGCCACGGTAGAGGTCACCGCCCATCTGGCGTGCCACGCGCCGCTCCGCTGCCGCACCCCTGGCGCGGTTGCGGTTGGGTGTCGTCACGCGCCTTCCGCCAGGTTGATCTTGGCATCGACGTCAGTGAACGCTGCCAGGCGCGGCCAGAAGCGGAGCTTGCCCTGCCCCACCGGGCCGTGGCGGTTCTTGGCGACGACGACGTTGGCGACCTCCGGCAGGAGCGCCGGGCCTTCGGTGGCGCTGTTGGGTGGCCGCCAGAGGAGGATGACCTGATCGGCGGCCTCCTCGATGGAGCCGGAGCCTTTGAGGTCGGAGAGGTCGGGAGGCCGCTCCTTACCCTCGCCGGTCTGCCTATCGCGCTCTATGGAGCGGTTGAGTTGCGAGGCGACAATCACCAGCAGGTCGTGCTGGTTGGCGGTGTCTTTCAGCCCGTTCATGATGTGGCTGTACTGCTCGACGGGGCTGACGCCGAGCATCCCGAGGCGAAGCCGCTGGAGGTAGTCGATGACGACGACGCGCAGCGGCGGCTGGCCGTGGTCGGCCAGCGCGGTTTCGACATGGTGGCGTATCTCCTCGTATGAAACGGATGATCCGGCGATGACGTGCAGCGCCGGAGCGAGGTTGAGGGCGAGGTTTTCGGCAGCCTCGCGCCACTTCTGCCGCTGCGTCTCAGTGGCGGTACCGTAGCGGATGGCGTCTATCGGCACCAGCGACATGGACGACGCCGCCCTCTCGACGATCTGCGGCAGGGTCATCTCTGGGGAGACGACCAGCACCCTGGCCGCTGGGCGGCCCTGGGTGTCGGCGTCGGCCATCTGGCTGGCAGCGAAGTGGAGCGCGGCGTCGAGGCACCAGGCGGACTTGCCGTGGCTGGTGCGCGCCCCGACGACGACGACGCCGCTGGTGGGCATGCCGCCGCTGATGTCGTTGACGACGCGGTAGGGGGTCGGCACACCCCAGATGCGGCTGGGGTGGCGGTGCCACTGCTCCTCCTGGGCGAGCACCGCCGCCAGGGCCGCTGAGAGCGGCGTGGCCGTCACGGGCCGCCAACCAGGGCGGCGCGCCGCTCCCGCATGCGAGCAGCGGCGGCGGCGAAGATGGGGGCCGGCTCGGGGTCCGGTGGCGGTGCTGCCGCGAGGGCGGCGTTCTCCGCCAGCCTGACGCTGTTCGGGTCGGTGCGGCGGAGGCTGGCCTGGTAGGCGGCAGCCTCGGCTTGCGCCTCCGCCCACGACACCGGCTGCTGACCGGGACGCAGTTGCAGGATAGAGAGGAGCGCGCCCCCGACGTAGGCGACCCGGCCCTCGGGGCTATTGGCGGCCAGCTTCGCCAGGAGCGTCAGCAGGACGACGTGAGCGTCGGGCTGGTTGCCGCAGTAGTCGAAGAGCGTCTGGCAGTACGGCGCGGTGGGCAGCGCGCTGCCCGGCAGGCGGTCCCTGATCTGCTGGCGCAGTGTCGCCGCCCACTCGCGAAAGTCCTCCGGCGACGGGTCGATGGGCAGGTCTGCCGGCGGCTTGGTGGCCGCCACGGCCTGGGGGGACACGAGGCTGGCGACCTGCGCTAGGTGCGCGTCGCGGCAGCGCCGCAGGAACCGATCAAGCTGGTCTGGCCGCCGCTCCAGGGCGTCCAGCCAGGCGGTGGGCACGAGCACCGCTGACAGCGGTGTGTCAGTCATACATGCTCCTCACGCCGCCGGTGGGCGACGGCGGGTGCGATACGTCGCAGGCCTGCCGGCGGCCTTAGCGCCGATGTTGACCAGAAAATCCTCCATGACCTCGTTGCGGCAGCCGAAGGCGCGAGCCGTCATCCTGGCGCTGTTGGTGCGCCGATAGACGGCGGCGACGCGGTGGGAGATGCGGCGCAGGTAGCGGCCTCCTCTCGCGGTTGGCTCGACCTCGGGGAGATCGGTGGGCGTCGGCTCAGGGGCAGACCGCGTGGCCCGCACCATGTCGCCGTAGTGCTCGACCATCGCATTGATAGCCAACAGCGCGTTGCTGTCAACTGCGAGCACGGCGGCGATATAGGCGGCGGCGTCGTGAGTGGCGCTCAGCCGCTGGCTCCTAGCCAGCGCCGTCAGCGCCGGGACGTTGAGTAAGGCGGCCTGGGGGAAATCCGCCAGCAGGGAGCCAGCGAAGTCGCGGACACGGTTGAAGCCGCGCAGCAGCGATCTGGCAGCCACCCACTGGGCGAAGGTCAGCAGGTCAAGGGCGGCGCTGCCGGCTTGCCGCCGCCAGCGGTGCGGCTGCATCCAGAGGTCGGTGAAGAGGAAGTTGGCCGACCTGTCGTCGTCGGCGTCGGCTTCCGGCTGGTCGGTGACTGGCGTCGTGGCCGGGTCTACCGTGGAGTGCCGCAGCGCCAGGTACACCTCAACTTTCGAGGCGTGGTCGGCGTCCTGAAGGGTCGGTGGGTAACGATAGCCGTGGTGGTCGGCATCCTCGTCGGCGTCTTCCAGCCCCTCCTGGTAGCCGAGAGATCGCCCCTGGCTGTCGAGCCAAGCGACGACGGGTGGCTCCTGGGCGGTGCTGGCGGCCAGCACATCCAGCGCGGCGTCGGTATCCGGCGTGTCCTGACCGAGGCGCACTAGGATGTCGCGCATCTCGGCCTTGACGCGGTTGCGCCAGGTCGCGCTGCGCTTGCCGAAGGCGTACCCGCCCTGGTCGTCGTTAGCGTGCAGGGCTTCCTGCAACGCGATCAGCCTTTCGACCAGCGGCCACTCCTCGGGTGGGTAGCCGTACTGGTCGAGGGTGTCTGGTGTAATGACCTAGCTCACGCGGCCTGCGGGAAGCGGCAGGTGTAGCACAACACCTGGCCCTTCGCCTGAACCGACTTAGCGGCCAACTCGCCGGCCTTCCACTTGCCATTGTCGGTAATGGCATTGCCGCACTGCTCGCACTCGTAGCCGTCGCCGTCGAGGTTGTTGAACGGCGGATAGTCCGCCTCCGCGATGAGGGCCGAGGCGCGAGGGCGGCTGGACGGGGAGGCGGCGCGCCGCGACGCCGGCTGGTTCGCCCCGCCGTCACGGCCCGCGCCGTCGGGGTGGACGCCCTCCATCTCGGCTTCAGTGGAGGCGTCGATGTTGAGGGCGATGCCGTAGGCGCGGGTTCTGGCGCGAGTGTGCGCCATGTGGACGTACTGGCTCGACATGTCGCGTCGCCCCTGCTTCAGGTTGGCGGAGGAGGCGTGCCCGAGAGCCTGCGCGACGAAGCCGTCGCCGAACTCGACCTCGACGACGACGGTGGCCTCACCGCGCTCTGGGTCGATGTGCTCGCGCAGGACAGTCTCGCGCACCAGCCCGGCGCGGTGGGCCATGTGTAGCAGGTCTTTGTTCCTGACGTACTTGACCGCGCCGTCGCCGCTCAGTTCGAGCTTGCGGTCATCGCGGGACCAGCGCGACGCCGACGCGACGGCAGGAGAAGCAGGCTCGACCACGGTGCATCCTTTCGCGACGACGCGCCGTAGCCACACGCCACGGCGATGAGGAACTGTCGCCGCAGCACCGGCGAACAGTTCCCTTTACCTTCTGGTAACCGGGATTGTGTTCCGCTTTATGGCAACTAGCTTAACTCGCCGCCAGCAGGGGCAAACTGGCCAGTCGAAGGGCGCGGGAACACAAATCCTGACTACCTAGTAGTAACCGAGAGGCGCGGCACGCTCACGCAGCACCGTGGGGCGACGCCGCCGCGTACCTGCGCGTGCTCTCTATGTTTATACATAACGTATATACATATAACGTCTCCTCTTACGAGGAGACGTTGAGAAGAGGGACAGAACGAGATGAACGTATGGATGGTACTCATTCCATCCATACGTATCATAATCGCGTTCATTCTGGCGGCGTCGTCGGCGGCGTAGACGTCGGTTACCCACCTCGTCTCCTAACGGAGACTTCGCTGGGTAACCTCCTCATCGACGACGCCGACGCCGTTACGACAGCAGACGTAATCAGCGAGGGCACCTGCCGCGCTCAGAGGGGTAAGGGGCCGTCGCCCTCGCGCCGCCCTCCGCTATGAGAGCCATCCCGCAGCGCCAGGCTCGGGTGCGCCAGATGGCGCTGGAGCCAGGCGGGCCGGGCCAGGGGCGCGGCGTCACTCTCGACGGCGGGCTGCTCGGCCTCGCGGTGGCGGCGGCGGCGGCGCGTGTCGAGCAGGAGCGCCAGCAGGATGGCGTCAGCGACGTCGGCCTGCTCCAGCGGCGACAAGGGTGTGGCCGCCTGGCGCGCCTCGACGATGGCCTCGCGCAGCGGCAGGCTCAGGCCGTTGTCGTCCTCTGCGACCCAGACACCGGCCAACGCGCCGACGTGGTTGAGGTCGAGGCCGTAGAAGCGGGCCAGCGCCGCGAGGTCGTCAATGCCGGGCTTGGGTATCTCGGCCTTCTCCAGGCGCAACAGCGTGTGGTGCTGGACGCCGGTGAGGCGGGACAACTCCAGGGCTGACAGGCGGTGAAACTCGCGCAGGTCGCGCAGGGTCTTGGCCAGGTACGCCTGGTCAACGGCAAGGTACTCCATCACGTCGTCCTGTGGGCTTGGCGGCCACGGGAGCGTGGCCGGAGAACGTCGAGGCGCGTCGCGGGTATCGTACCGCGTCGTGGCCGATCATCAACCGTGGAGGGTACGGCGCTGGTCGATGTGCTGAGTGAGGACACGGGCCGCCAGGTGCGCGGCTTCTGGGCGGTGGAGGGACTGGTGGCGGCGTATGCGCTGCCGTACCCGCCCTACGCCGCCGGCATCCCGGTGCTGGGGTTAGCGGACTTTGGCGATGGCGCGCTGGCTGGCGTGGTCGCTGACGGGAGCGACATCGTCGCGGCGGATGAGGCCGATGTGGGCGATTTCGTGACCTACTATCGCCTGACTGACCCAGCGGAGGTGAACCAGGCCGTGCAGGCGCGAGTGGTCCAGGCGGGCCAGGCGCTGCAACGGGCCATGATGCCGCAGCTACAGGCGCGCCGGGGTGGACGCGCCGCCGACAGCTCGCTGCCCGACGACGATGCGGGCACCTACGAAACGACGGCACCGCGCCGTCGAAGACGACGGCGTACCCACGCCCAGCCTGAGGAGGCGTAGTCCGTGGACCTGAAAAGCCTGATCGAACAGAAGATCATCAAGTGGGCGCGGCCCTTCCTGAGCGGCGACACGGCGGTAGCTCGCCCTGCGCCGCCGCTGGTGCCGATTGCGCGAATTGCTTGCACGGCGGCTGCCGACAACATCGACATTACGCTCAACTTCAACGGCACCGTCAACTCGGGCACCGGCTGGACGACAACGGTGGCGTTGCAGCGGCTGTACGACCAATTCCAGCGCGCCAAGAACCGCTCCTTCACCAACACCACGCCAGACCCCGACGTGACGGAGGCGGTGTCGGGTATGGCGCAGCCGCTGCTGCCGGATGTGGTGCTGACGCAGTTCGTGCAGCCGACGCCTGACGCGATCACCCACGGGATTACCGTCAAATCGGTCACTATCGTCGAGGCGGCGGCGTCGGGTGCCGGCGTCGTGCCGGTGCCGGGCTACCTCCAGATCGTGCTGCACCTGACCAACGAGGGCACTGGCACGTACACCGGCGACATCCTGGTCTACGCGGCCTGATGGACGAGGACGAGGCGCTGGCCGAGGACACCTCGGCGGCAGGGGACGGTGCGGCATCGCCGCCGGAGCAGCGGCGCAGCCTGGCCTACCGCCAGGCCGTCGCCTTTGGCGACTACGCGCTGCTGCCGCTGGTGAGCGGCAAGCGGAGCTTGCAGGCGCTGTACGACGACTACATCCGCCGGCACCGGCTCGGGGAGTATGTGCCGACGACGAACCGCAGCACGCTCTACGACTGGCGCAAGCAGTTCGACTGGGACGGGCAGCTGGCGGAGCGCGAGGCGGCGCTGAACAAGGCCACGGCGGCGGTGGCGCATGAGGCGCGGCTGCACCAGTACAACCGGCTGTGGTCGATGACCGACACGGCCAACCAGACGCTGCACGAGCTGATGACCGATGCACGGGACGAGACGGTGCGGCTGCGGGCCTCACTGGCGGTGCTCGACAGGGTCGGCTTCACGCCGGTGTCGCGGCTGGTGGCGGAGCGGGAGCGGCTGGACGGCGACGCGCAGATGGGCAGGCCGACGCCGGATAGCGACGCGCCGCCGGAGAACGGTTCGGCGGCGGAGCAGGCGGCCTGGCTGGCGCGGCAACTGGAGGCGGGCACGTTGTGAGTGGCGACGTCGAGATCGCGGTGCCGCGCACTGTGGAGGAGCGCATCGCGATCTTGGCGCAGGCCAGGCGTGACGCGGCCTATCGGGCACGGGTGCTCGACCAGTGCGCGGCAAGCTGCGTGTTCTTCTGCAATCTTCTGATCTGGGGTGTGGACCCACGGCCCGGCGCGGCGGCGATTGAGATGCCGTTCTTCCTGTTTCCGTTTCAGGAGGCGCTGCTGGCGAAGCTGGACGCGGCGCTGGTCGAGCAGGACGACCTGCTGATCGAGAAGTCGCGGGACATGGGCGGCACCTTCGTGGTGCTGATCTGGGCCTTGCACGGCTGGCTGTTTCGCGCCGGCTGGCACGGTCTGCTCGGCAGCCGCAAGCAGGACTTTGTAGACGACAGGACCATCGACAGCCACTTCGGCAAGATCGACTTCTTCCTGTCGAAGATGCCGGGCTGGTTCATGGCCGAGGTGGTACCCGGCTTCCAGCCGCGCCGGCACCGGCAGAAGCTGAAGCTGGTCAACCCGAACCGGCAGCAGCCGGCGCTGCGCGGCAACACGCTGAAGGGTGAGAGCAGCAACGAGGAGTTTGGGCGTGCAGGGCGGCAGACGTTCATCTTCTTTGACGAGGCGTCGAAGTTCCGGCACTTCCACCTGGCCTGGCGGGCCGCCTCGCAGACGACACGCACCCGCGTTGGCCTCTCGACCCCGGCGGGCATGAACTTCTGGGGGCGGCTCATCCACATGGATGAGGTGCAGGCGAAGCGGGTGACGCTGCACTGGCGCGACCATCCCTGGCACGACGCGGCGTGGTATATGCGGGAGTGCAAGCGTCTGATCTTGCCGGAGGACATCGCCCAGGAGCTGGACATCAACTACCGCGCCTCGGTGCGCGGCGTAGTCTACCCTGACTGGGACAGCGTCAAGACGGCGGCGATAGACTACGACCCACGCCTGCCGCTGTACGTGAGCTGGGACGCGGGCTTGGACATGACGGCGCTGATCTGGTGGCAGCGCGACCCGGTGGCGGACACGGTGACGATGCTCGACTGTGTGCAGGCGAGCAACAAGCGTATCTCCTGGTTCGTGCCCTTCGTGACGGGGCTGCTACCGCGTGACGCAGCGGCGCTGGCGAGCTACACGCCGGAGCACCTGTTGAAGATTGCGGCGCACCACGGCTGGGGGCGGGCCATGCATTTTGGCGACCCGAGCCTGCGGCAGCGCGACGTCGGCAGTGGGGAAAGCCCGGCGGATGTGCTGCGCCGCGACGGCATCGTCGTCTACACGCCGAATGTGCTTGACCACAAGACGCGACGGCAGAAGGTGCTGGAGCTATTGCCCCGGTTGACGGTGAACCTGCCGCCGGTGACGGCGGCGAGTGCGGTCAATTGCTGGGAGGCGGATGAGGCGATGCGGATGGCGCGCTTCCAAGAGCGCGACCCCGACAGCCAGGCCAGCGGCGAGCCGTCGCCGGTGCATGACGCCACCAGCCACTACCGCACCAGCGTCGAGTGGTTCGCGCTGTGCCTGCCGCCGGTGGCGCGCAGCACGCGCCCCGCGCCGCTCCAGACGCGCATGATTTTCGACACCCTGTAACGGAGGGTTGGATGGTCGCACCGCTGCCCATGCCACGGCCTGGCGCGCCGATGGTGCCGCCGCCGGGGCTGCCGGCGGACATGCCGCCAGAGCTTCTGCTGGCGCTGCTGACAGGCGCGGCAGGCCCGGTAGGGCCGGGCCTGCCGACGCCGCCAGGCGGTGCTCCTCCCGCGATGCCGCTGGGCGCAAGTCCGCCGCCGGGAGTGGGCGCGCCAGGTTTACCGCCGGAGGCGTTGCTGGCGCTGCTGGCTGGCGGCCCGCCACCCGGCGGGCCGTCGATGGGCGGGATGCCGATGCCGCCGATGGGCAGGGCGGCGCTGCCGCCGCCGCCGCCGCTGCCGGCGCTGGGCGGTGGCCCGGGGCCGGGGGGTGATCCACTGGCGGCGCTGCTGGCGGGGATACCGGCGGGTCCGCCGCCGGCTGGTGGCCCGTTGGGTGGGCTGCTACCGGAGGTGATGCCGGAGAACCGCTGGCTAGCCCCGCTGCCGCAGCCGAAAGAGGCGGCCAGGGGGTCGGCATCGCACCGGCGCAAGCGCAAGACCGCGCCGCGCAAGCCCGACCTGACGACGATCAAGCGGCGCGCTGACGACGCGGTCAACTACTGGGCGCTACGCGATGCGCGGATGGACCAGGATTACGCGATCTACCGGCTGTCGAAGGAGAGCTACACCGGGCCTGGCGAGTTGGTGCTGCGTGCCCTGCCGTACATCTTCGTGGAGAAGGCGGCGGCGCTGATCGGCAAGCAGAAGCCTGACCTGTCGGTGGTGCCGCCGCGCAATGACTTGCGTGAAGAGGCGCAGGCGCTAAAGGACTACCTGCTCCACTGGTGGGTGACGCAGGGTGACCAGTGGAGTGACACGCTTCAGAACGCGCTGCGGCGCGACCTGGCACACTTCCTGGCGCTGCGCGGCTGGGCAGCGGTTCGCATCACCTGCGACCCGACAGCCGAGTGCTGCGGGCCGGAAGAGCAGCCGGTGCGGCTGCTGCCGGTGGACCCGCGCCAGGTCTACCCCGAGGTGGGCACCAGAGGGCTGCGCTCCGTAACGTGGCGCTACCTGACGACGGTGGGGGCGTTGCTCGACGAGTGGCCCGAGGCGGCCAAGTTGTACGGTGAGACGAGTGGCCGCACCCTGACGCAGACGGTACAGGTGACAGCGTACTACGATGACTGGTATCACGCCGTCTGGTGCGATGCCGGCGACCTGAAGGACGTGACGGCCCACGAGTACGGCTTCGTGCCGTGGGTGATCGGCGTCGGCATGGGGTCGCCTATCCGAGCCACGAGCAACGACACCACGGCCTGGGTGGCAGAGGTGGGCGTGCCCGTGTTCCACGGGCTACGCGACACGTACCGGCAGTTGAACCGCACCTTGAGCCAGTTGGCGACGGAGGTGGCGAAGGCGGCCAACCCGCCGCTGCTGTACTACTTCGACCCGGCCAACCCCGACCAGCCCAAGTCGTTCAGCTACGCGCCGGGCACCATCAACTTCCTCGCCTACCAGCGCGAGCAGGTCGAGGTGATGAAGACGACGCCGGGGCCGGGGGAGACGCGGGCACTGCTGGAGAGCCTTCAGCAGGACGTGGACATGGTGCTGTCACCGGCGCTCTTCGGCGCGGGTGCGGCCCCGTCGGGCTACGCGCAGACGCTGATGGCGGAGGCGGCGGAAGACACGCTCTGGCCGCTGGTTGAGGCGATGGCGCGGATGCTGCGGGTGTCGTCGCGGCACTGCCTGGAACTGGTGCGCGACCACTACGACGGCGAGGTCGGCTACCTGGTGCGCGACGCCGACGGCGAGTGGGTCGGCGGGGTCACGATCACGCCAGACCTCGTCGAGCAAGTCGGCACCGAGGTGATGGTCAATTTCAAGTCGATCTCGCCACGCGACCAGGTGATGCTGGGCAACCTGGCCATCGCGTTGACGGACAAGAAGCTGCTGTCGATGGAGACGGCGCGCAGCGAGTACTTGAACGTGGAGAACCCTGGGCGGGAGAACGACAGGGTGCTGGCGGAGTTGATGTACCTCAAACAAGAGGTCGTCGATATGCTGACGGAGTACCGGGTGGCGAAGGACATGCCCGAGTTGTACCCGCTCTACCAGGAGGCGATGGCGAAGAAGGGTGCGCCGCCGTCGAGTGGGCCGCCGCCGGGACTGCCGATGCCGCCGGGTGCGGGGCCAGGCGGGCCGCCGCCGGGGCTGCCGCCGACGGTGCTGCCGCCCATCGCGCAGGCGGCGGCGCTGGACCCGGCGGCGCTGCTGAACCAGTCGCTGGGGTCGGCAGCCGGCGGGCTGGGCATCCCGGCACCGCAGGGGCTGCCGGGCATCGGTGGGCAGCTACCGCCGCCGATGCCGGTGCTGCCGGGGATGGTGTGAGATGGCTGACCAGGAGTTGGCGGCTATCAACGGCTATCTGCGGAGCATGCCGGGGGTGCGGCTGGCGTCGGTGGAGCAGGAGGCGGCGGCAGCGCCGCCAGATGAGGCACCGCCGCCGATAGCGCCGACGCCGACGCCGCTGCGGCCCAGCGGTGGCGCGGCGCGGTTCTTCGAGCAGCGGGGGGCTGACCCGGCGGCGACGTCGCCAGCGGTGGCGAGGGCGGCGACCTTATCGGCGCTGCTGGCGACGCAGGCGGCGGCGCGAGAGCCGTCGCCGATGAACGATCCGCTGGGCTGGCTGACGAAGATAACCGACGCGGCGCGGCTGCCGTCGCCAACGGCGGACCCGATGTTGTGGGCGACGGCGCTGGCGCAGCCGGTACTGGCACCGACGATGCTGCTGGCTAAGTCAGCAGCTGGCGCGTTCAGGGTGGCAACCGCGCCGCCAGCGCAGGCTCCAGCGTCGGCTCCCTCACCGCGCAGCGGCGCAGGGTTTCTCGACCTACTGACGGCGTCAGGCTGGTCGCCAGGTATGGCGATGCCGGAAGAGAAAGAGGCGGCGTGGTCGGCTCCGGCGGGGGTCATGGGCCGCGAGATGGAGCGGCTGGGCTATCAGCCGCAGTCGCTGGTGGCGACGCAGGCGCGACGCGACGCGACGGACCTCGTCGAGGCGTACATGCTGCTCGGCGGCGAGCCGGGGGCGCTGGCGGAGGACCGCGACGGCTTGCTGTCGTTCTTGCGCGGGTACACCGACGCGAAGTTTGGCCCTGACCCCACCGGCACCCGCTACGCGGCGCTGAAGGGGTCGGCGGCGACGGCGGCGTATGCGGCCCTCTACGGGGGGCAGGGTGTCCCATCCTACGACGCGACGGCGGCGCTGGTGGCGAGCCAGGGCGGTAATCCGTGGGTGCTGTGGCAGTCGGTGCTGCGGCCCGCGATGCGCGTGTACGGGCTGACGGACAAGCAGGTGGACGCCAGGGAGCGCGAGTTCCGTGACCTGGCGCTAGGGCATCAACGGGCCGTCGCGGATGCGGCGGCGCTGCGGCAGCCGGTGCCGACGCTGCAAGAGTACCTGGCCAGCCGGCGATACGAGCCGCTGCCGAGGAGAGCGGGATGAACTACGCGACGGGGTTTGGCGGGCAGCGGTTCGCGCCAGGGGCGGCAGCGGCTGCCTTTGGGGCGTTCACCGACCCGACCCGCATCAGTCTCAACGCCGACGATGGGCGCGCCGCCGGCTTCGAGGCGTGGCTGCGCGCCCTGGACACCAACTTCGGGTCGCGGGAGGCGCTGCGGCGGCTGCGCGAGCAGATTTCGACCAACTACGAGCTACAGTCGATTGGCAACCCGTCACAGACGTGGCTGGAGTACTTGGCGTCGCTGGACCCGAACCGCGCCCTGCTGTCGCAGCCGTCGGCGCAGCGCGGCTACCAGCCGGCGCGGTTTCAGCGGGCCGGGACGCGGGTGATGACCTTCTAAGGAGCGGCGATGGCGCGGCAGCAGTTCAACGACTTCATGGCGCGGCTGCGCGCCAAGAACCCGGCGGTGGCGGCCTATGCCGATGAGATGCTGGCCACGGACCCCTGGTTCCGACGCTTCATGGCCACGAGTGGCTACGACGCTGGCGACGAGAGCGGCGTAGCGGCGGAGGGGGCGCTGGCGGATCGCAATCCGAGGGTGGCGCAGGACGCGGCAGCGCGGGAGGCGCGTGACCCGGCCTTCCGGCGCTTCCTGGCGGCAGGTAATTTTGCCGACGGCAGCGCCAATACACCGGCTGGCCGCAGCCGTGGCGCGGCGGGCACGGCCAGCGCCGCCTCGACCTCCGAGGCGGGTGAGAGGGCCAAGGCGGGCTACAGGACCGCCATTTTGACGATGGACGGCAACTACTTGTCACCGGACAAGGGACCGTCGCCGCGCTATACCAAGCAGGGGTTTGGCAACTGGCAGGACGTCGTCAACTTCCTGATGCAGGGGCACGATGTCCGCAACCTCCAGACGGAGGGGATGCGCGGCGCGGGGCGCGGCTTCAGCTACGGCGGCGTGACTTACGACCCGACGCAGCAGGTGGGGTCGGGGCGGAAGGACCGGACACCGGGCAGTCGGTTCGACGGCGGCGCGGCGTGGACGGGGTTCGTCTACCGGCTGAACCAGTTGCGCGCCCAGCGAGACAGGGGCGGCAACGCGGCGCTGGGCATCACGGCGACGACGTCGGATGACGCGCTAGCGCGGATGGCGGCGAACTGGGTCAATCAGACGTATCGCGGCACCACCGGCTTCACGGTGCGATAGGAGACGAGCATGAGCTTCAACGACCCCTGGAAGGCGCAGAAGGAAGCCTGGGGGCAGCGGCGGCAGTTTGACGCGCCGACGTACCAGGGCGCGGATGGCGGCGCGGAGGTATGGCGCAACAGCCAACTGGACAACGCCGATAGCTTCTTCCGCAACCTGTATCGCGACGCCGGCTACAGCCCAGAGAACTTCAACCCGTTCCTGAGCGTGCTGACGTCGCAGGTCGCGCCGGGTGCCGACTACCTGTACAAGATTTTGTACCCGCAGGACGCGGTGCCGGCGGACAACGCCGTCGGCTGGATGACGAACCTGGCCAACGGCTCGGGGCAGAACGGCTGGCTGAACTACCAGGGCTTCCAGGGGCTGGCCAACAGCCTCTTCGGGACGGCGAATGGGGAGAACAATGCCGCTGGCCTGCCCGACGAGGTGCGGATGGCGCTGGGGATTGGCGACGGCGCGGAGGGCGTCGAAGCAGCGGCGCGCAACCTGTCGGCTATCCTGGGGGCGGCGGCGGCGATGGGCACCTCAACGGGCTTCCGCAGCGCGATGCTGAAGAACCTGCAACGGCAGTTGCAGCTATTTCAGGACAGCGCCACGTCGCAGGCGGGCACGACCCAGGGGGCGAACTTCCTCGACTGGCTGCGGCAGAGCGGCTGGGCGAAGCAGTGGCTGGGCGTGTGAGCCGTGGCTGGGCGAGATGACCCGACGCAGCGGGTCGTGAACGGCTGGCGGCGCGCCGCTGGTCTGGACCCGCTGGGCACAGCAGAGATGCAGGTCGCGTCGGGCTGGTTGGCGCAGCCCGGCGGCGAGCCGACGCCGACGACGTTTCGCAGTCTGGCGGCGACGCCGGAGCGGCTTCTTACTCTGATGGCGACGCCGAAGAGCGGTGTCGCCTTCGACGACAGCCAGCTGCGAAAGGCGTGGGTGGACCCCGACCCGGTACGGGCTGCCAAGTCGGCTAATGTGGTGCTGCCCGCTGACACGGCGACGACGTCAGGCCCGAAGAGAGCGCGGCAGCAGGGGAAGAAGCCTGGCGGCGCGGCGCAGACGGCACCGGGGGCAGAGATCACGCCGGTGGCCAGCAGCGGGCCGGCGGTGGCGGCGGGGGTGGACGCGCCGGATGACTATGGGCGGTTGCCGCTGGCGAGTGGCGGCACGGCCATTGAACAGGCGATTGACCACTACTCGGCTGGCGACAGCCGCATCGCCACGGCCATGCGGCTGGGGGTGCTGCTGGAGACGGGCAGCTTCGAGAGCGGCGGCAGCGCCGTGGGCGACAGCGGCCAGAGCCACGGCTGGTATCAAATCCACCAGCCGGCGCACAGCCAGTACATCACGCCGGAGCAGAGCCGTGATCCTTACGCCGCGACGAAGTACATGCTGCGCTTCTACCAGGCCGGCGTAGAGCGGGTTGACCGGGAGCAGCCGGGGTTGTGGCAGCGCGACCCCTACGGGGCGGCGAGGCTGGCGGCGTTCTACGCTGAGAAGCCGTCGCAGATGTACCCAGAGGAGCGGTACCAGCGCGCTAAGGCGCGGCTAACGTCGGCCCGCAGCGGCGGCGGTGGCGACGCGCCGTACTTCGCCTGGCTGGGCGAGGGGGCCAGCGGGAGTGTCACGGGGCGATTAGGCGACACCGACGAGGTCTACCAGAGGACAGCTAGGGGCGGCAAGCACACGGGAGTGGACATCGGCATCGCGCCGGGAGCGCCGGTGATTACGCCGGTGGAGGGCGTGGTCGAGATAGCGGGGCAATACGGCGGCTACGGCACGGCGGTGGTGTTGCGGCTGGCGTCGGGGCGGCGGATGGTGCTGGGGCACCTGTCGGGCACGTCGGTGAGGCCGGGGCAGACGGTAGCCAAAGGCGCGGTGCTGGGTCGCTCCGGCAACAGCGGCGTCACGGATGGGCCGCATCTGCACTTGGAGTTGCGCGAGGCTGATGGCACGGCCATCGACCCGCGTCATTACGCGAGCTAATTGAGGAGGTCGCCTGGTGGCGGACCCGATGGTGGACCCCTTCGCGACGGCGGAGGCGGCCCGACAGGAACGTGCCCGCCGCGAGGCGGCTTACGCCGCCGGGGCGATGGCGGCCATTCGGGAGCGGCAGGCGACACCGCCGGCGGTGTCGCCACCCGCGCCGCCGGGTGACGGCGATATCGGGCTGCTTGACGCGCTGGGCATGGGCGGCAGCGCGTTCCTGCGTGCCCTGGACGCGCCGACAGACGCGGTGACGCGGCCAATGGTCGGCGCGCAACTCCAGATGCTGGCGAAGCTGGCGCAGGGGCACCCGGAACTGGCGGCCTCGATGGTCGCCGGCATGAGCGGGGTGCCCGGTGTGCCGGGGCTGCTCCATGGCGCGGTTGGCCGCGCCGCGTCGCGGGTCATGGCGGACCCCGAGCAGGCGAAGGCGGCAGCTGACGCGCCGTGGCTGTGGGAGCGCATGGCGCAGGCTGGGCCGCTGGCGGGTATGCAGCAGGCGGCGGACAGTGCGCGCCATACGTATGAAGGCGCGTTTGGCAGCGACATGTCGCAGCGGGCTTTCTGGGACAGGCTCGGTCTGGAGGCGGTGGCGGACCCGCTCAACCTCGTGACTGGCGGCACGGTGAAGGCGGTGGCGGCAACACCGACGATGGCGCGTGCTGTCAAGGCGGTGCCGGGGGCGACGAAGGCGGTGCACGCGCTGGACCTGCTGGAGGACGTGGCCAACCGCGCTCAGGCGCTGCCGGTGTCGGCGGCCATCGGGGCGGCGGGGGCGGCGGGGCGCACCATCAATCGGGTCACGGCGGGGAAGGCTGGCGAGGCGGCGCTGCGCGTCGGTGAGGGTATTCGCGGTCTTGGGGTGGCGGCTGGCGACTTGCTGGAGGGGGCTGGCGGCGGGTTTGGACGCTCCGCTGACAGTCTACTGGCGGGGGCGCGAGAGCGCATCCTGGGGCCGGCGCTCCAGGGGCGCTACGCGACGCGGCGGCTGGGCGACGTGACAGGGCAGGGGGCGCGGCTGACGGATGAGGCGCTGCGGCAGCAGGCGGCGGCGTCCCCAGACAAGGTGGCGTATGCCACCAGCCTGCCCCTGTGGGAGGCGGCACGGCTGCGGCGGTTGCCGGGCATCGACGCGCCGACGGTGAACGCGGTCAACCGGCGGCTGGCGCAGGACAACCTGCTGACCAGGGGGCCGGGGGGCTTTGGCGAGACGAACCGACTGCGCTTCCACGAGCAGGTGGAGGAGACGCTGCGTGCCCAGCAGCTACGGCCCGAGACGGCGGAGGCGCTGCACGTCAGCGCGGAGCCGCTGGCGGCGATGCTGCACACGGTCAACCCGGCGGCCTACCCGACGGTGGAGGACGCCTTCGGGGCGCTGACGATCACGCCGGGCTACGGCGAGGTGGCGCTGCCGAAGGGGGCGTCGCCAGCCTCTATCCAGACGACGACGCCGGCCACTATCCGCCAGACGCCGATCACGTCGGCCACTGTTGATGTGGTGCCGGAGGTGGCAGCGAAGCTGCGGGAGACGGTGCCGCTGGCGACGATGGAAGACCTGCTGGCGGACTGGCAGATGCTGCGCGAGGCGGGGCTGATCAGCCCGCGCATGGCGAAGTGGTACCTGGACGGTGGGCAGTTCCTGTTCCATCACGGGGCCGATTACTCGCCAGCATTTACGCCGCAGATGGTGGACGAGATCATCGCAGACATGCGCACTTTCAAGGCCAACAACGGGCAGGAGTACCTGTACGGCAGGCCGGCGACGAGGGACCAGAAGGCGCTACCGGCGCGACCCGAGGTGGCCGCTTTCGTGGGCACGACGCTGCCCAGTGGACAGCCGTTTGGGCCGGATGACGTCTACCCGAACACGCTGGCCAAGTTTGGCGTTGACGAAGCCAGTGCGAGGGCGCGGCTGCTGCGGATGACCAAGCTGGAGGCGGTAGAAGCCTTCATGGGCGCGGGGGCCATCCAGGCCGCGCCGGCTGACAACCTGATGATGGCGCTGGAGACGTACCGGCGCATCGCCGCGCCGACAGCGGCGGAGAAGGCGGCGCGGCCTGGAGCAGAGCGGTTCACAGATGGGCTGGACTGGCGCAATCGGGGTGAGCGCGCCCTGCTGGTGCTGATGCTGGGCGAGCAGGGGTGGTTCGGTTACCCGACGGTGCTGGCGGAGCGCGGCGTGGGTTCATGGACGCCACCGAAGGCGACGGCAGCGACAACCAAGGCCGTGCCGAACCCCGAGTACAAGGCACTGGTGACGGAGGCCCAGGCAGCGGCGAAGGCGGAACAGACGCCGCTCATCAGCGCCAAGCGCAGCGCCAACCCGGCAACACCGGAGGAGGAGCGGTGGCGCGCTTACCCCTGGCCGAGAGCCGAGGGGGCAGCGGTGCCGATCACGCCGCCGGTGCCGCCGAAGATAGACGTGCCGGTCCCGGCGCGCTTTACGCCGGGGCGCTTCGGTGCGCCGGACAGGTTGGAGGGTGGCCTGCCACCGACGCAGGGCGTGCCGGCGCAGCCGACGCTGGACCCAGAGACGTGGGAGATCGCGACGGTGGCGCAGAAGCTGCTGCACTACACGCGCTCTCTCCGCACCGGCGTCGAGGCGACGGCGGCCTATTATCGTGCCTACAACGCGGCGGGGGGCGCGGCGGGGGGCGCGGCAGCGGAGCAGGCGGGTAACGATGCGCTGGAGCGCGTGGTGCGGGGTGGGGTGGCGTTCACCATTGACCAGCACCAGGCGCGCATGGCGCAAGACCCCGGCCTGTACTTCTCGCCGTCAGAGGTACGGACCTGGACGTCGGCGTCGGAGGTGCCGAAGCCCGCCGCGAACATGGACAACATTGAGTACCCCGGTCTGAACGTGACCGACGCGGCGACGTGGCCGGCGGGGTACCTCCAGGCATACGAGGAGTGGTGGCCGTACTTCACCGGGCAGCCGGGGGTGATCTCAGGCAAGACGCCGACGGCGACGTCGCCGTTGGCGGATAAGCTGTCGAAGGCGTGGCGCTCATCGGAGGAGATGCAGGCCGACACCTGGACGATGCAGATTGCCATCAATCGGACAGCCGTGGTGCCGTGGCTCGACCACCTGCGGCGCGACCCGAAGGCGCTGGCGACGCTGAGGGCGATGGCGGATGACGACATCGTCGCGGCCATGCGGCAGGGCATCCTGGGCGAGTGGAAGAAGAGCGTCGCTAGCGGCTACGTGGCGCAGGTGATCGAGCAGGCGACGGACCTGGCGCGCATCTTTGGCGGCAACACGGCGAAGGGGCCGCAGGCGAAGGGGCCGCAGGCGCGGGCCGAGTACGCCAAGCTGCGCCCTTATCTGCACGACGCGCCGCGCACCGACCCGAGAGGCCAGCAGGTCGCCGGCTTTCAGGACAGCGACGGCGAGGTTATTCCCTGGCCGACCAACGCGACGCAGTATGACATCGACCACCTGGCCGACGGCACCTACAAGTTTCTGGGGCAGCCGACGCAGGTGGGCGACACGGTGCGTGGCTACCTCCAGCCGCTGGTGGGAGGTCGGTTCCAGATTGTGGCTGGCCCCGACATGGACGCCACCACGCTCATCCATGAGCTTGGCCACGGCGTGCAGTTGGCGGCGGAGCAGACGCCGGCTGGCGCACAGGCGATTGCCAGGGGCATGCGCGGCGCGGGCACGCGGGGGCCGCAGACGGCGCGGGGGCGGGAGTACTTTGCCGAGGCGTTTGAGCGGCTGTTCCGTGATTGGGCTGGCGCGGGGCAGAGCCAGACGGTGCAGGACGCGCTGAAGCGCGTCCACGGCCTGATGGACATCGTCTACGCCAACGGTCAGAGCCAGGCGCGGTTCAAGCCGGCGCTGGAGCAGGCGCTGCTGGAGGCTATCGGCGGCAAGGCGCAACCGTTTGGTCCGAACCCGGCGGGGGCGGCACCGGCGACAGCGCTGACGCCGATGCGTTACGGCACGCCGGGAGCGGCATCCGCGCCAGCGGGTGGCCCGGTGCCGCAGGTGCGGCAGTTCCGGTACACGCAGGCTGGCGAGAGGGCGCGGGCCTTTGAGTACGAGGATGAGCTGGTGCGCGCACCGGCGGCGGACACCGGTCTGGGCAGGCCCGACTTCCAGCCGCTGCCGGGGCGGGTGCTGGCGGGGCCGGTATTGCAGGATGCGGCCACGGGGCAACCGGTGCCGGCGCAACCGGGCACGCTCTGGCGAGGCATGAGCGAGGCCGAGGTGCACGACATCGCGGCCACGGGGCGCATCTGGAGCCGGGGCGACGGCAACCTACCGTCGCAGAGGGCGGTGACCTTTTACGGTGCGGACCCGGCGACGGCGATTGAATACGCGAAGGCGACCTGGACGGGGGTGCCGGAGGCGCAACGAGTGGCGCAGGTGGGCGGCGCGCCGCGTTACCTGCTCCAGGTGATCGACCCCGGTCCTGCGGCCAGGGCACGCGGCTTCGGCCAGCGTGCTCAGGGGGAGGTCGCGCTGGTGGGCGAGGTGCCGGCGGAGAACGTCGTCGGCATCTGGGAAGTGCGCGGCGCGGTGCGGGAGCGGTTTCCCGGCGGCTATGGCGACGAAGACCCATTCGCGCACACCATTCGCAAGCTGTCGCCGGAAGAGGCGAGCAGCCTGCTGGGGCCGCAGGTGGCAGAAGCGAACAGCCGCATGGGGGCGGCGCTGGCGCGCCTGCTCGACGAGCACAATACGCCGATCTTGACGGCGCAGGTGGGGGCCGATGCCTCGCGCAACGGCGAATTGCTAGCGGACATCCAGCGGATGGGCTACGAGCCGCAGCCGGTGGCAGGCCACTACGATGATGGCGGGGTGACCGAGGCGTCGTTCATCGTGCCGGCGATGGGCCGGGACGAGGCGATGGCGCTGGGGCGGAAGTACGGCCAGGACAGCATCCTGATGACGCAGGAGGGGCTGGTCTACACCAACCCCGAGCAGTTCGGCTGGACGACGCCGCGTGACGGCGCGGTATCGGTCAACGGCAGCGAGGAGATGTACTACAGCATCCTGCGGCTGCCGGATGGGAGGGCGATCAAGTTTGCCATCCCGTTGACGTGGGCTGACGACGGCGACCTGCTGAAGGTCGCGCCGGGGGCGGCGGCGGAGCGGCTGGCGGCGGATGCGCCACTGGCGCAGCGGCGCAGGCCGGTGAGCGACCAGCAGTTGCCGCTACCGGAGATGGGAGCGGCGGCGGTGGAGCCGGGGCCGGGGGGCAGCCTGCCGACGTCGATGACGAAGGCGGCCATCCAACGGGCCGTGCAAGACCCGGGGCATCCGGTCCACTGGTACCTGCGCGCCGCGCAGGTGACGCGGAACCAGCGGTGGCTGGCCAAGTTGGACTTGACGGATGTGGATGCGGGGCGGCTGCCGAGTGGTGACCGCCTGGCGGTGGTGACCGCTATCGAAGGCGAGGCTGCGCCGGGCAGCCCGCTGCTGTTTCTGAACGACGCGCAGCTGCGCGCTGTGATGAGGGGGCAGTCGCCAGGCGTGGCAGCGGTGGACCTGTTCCGCCAGACGCAGGACGTGGTGGACGCGCTGCGCTCACAGGGGGTTCGGGCCGACGCGGCGCTGATGCAGGTGTCGATTGACGATCTGGCCGGCGATGCGACGGCGGGCTTCTTCTACGCGCCGGAGCGGTTCAGCAGCGCCAGCGGGGCGGCAGACCCGGTGGCGGTTATTCGCGGGGCGGCTACCAACGCCGGCATGGAGCCGACGCCAGACATCGTGCTGGACTGGTACGGCAACGCGCTCAGGCCGGGGGCGTCGCTGCGGCGGGTTACGCCGCTGGAGGCGAACAACCTGACCATCGGCACGGTGGACCCTGGCACGGGCATCCGCTGGGCCGAGGCCAGTGAGTTGCCGGATCAAGTATTCTCCGGCGGCAAGCCAGACCGGAAGCTGTGGCAGGATGTGGACGTCAACGGCTGGTGGCCGGCGAAGCCCGGCGGCGGCCTGTGGACGGCCAGTGCTGAGCCGGGGCCGGGGGAGACGTCGCGGACTGCCTGGACGCGGTTCATCAAGGGCGACATACCGGGGCGGGAGGACGGCGGCGCGCTGCGGGGCAGGTTCCGCAGCACGGGCTGGCACGTGCCGACAGAGCCGCAGGCCAAGGTGCTGGCGCTCATCGACGACGAGGGCGTCGAGGCGGCGCTGGCGCGGTACGGGCAAAAGCAGCCTGACTTTGGACGCGTATTCGACTTCAACGCGCTGGCGCGGGACGGGGTGGCGGCGGTGCATGTCACCGGGCAGGCGCTCTCGCACCCGGCGCTGGCGGGCTGGGACTTCCCCAGCACGGTCTGGCTGTCCTGGGTCTTTGGCGACCCGGCGATGGTGGCGCTGGCGCAACGCAAGGGGGCGACAGCGGCGAGCACCGTTCAGGTGGCGACAGCGCCGTCGGGGGCGGTGCTCGCGCCACGGACCGCGACTGGTCTGCCGGCGGGTCTCCTGGGCGAGGAGCCGCTGCAAGACGCCAGTCTCGGTGACGTGTTGTCGCAGATGGCTGGCGAGTGGCAGGACGAGATCGCCGATGTGCCGGCGGCGGCGCGGCGGGCCGGGGAGGCGTTGCAGCCGATCTGGGACGTCAACCCGACGCATCTGGCACCGCACCGGCTGTGGAACCCGCTGGAGCCGTACCGGGAGCAAGTCAAAGCGGTGATGACCGCCGTGACCCCGGCGGAGCGACGGGAGGCGACAGCCCAACTGGCCGAGACAATGAACCTCGACCACGTGGCGCGGGGCATCCGCATGCCGGCGGCGACGAAGCTAGCCGACAGGCTGCTCGGCACGGCGTCGGTGAAGACGCCGACAGCACCGCCGGTGGGCGGTGGTCGGAGCCGCTACGACAGCCTGCTGCCAGACGAGCAGGTCAGGGTCATCGAGCAGGTGCTGGCCGACCCTGAGACGAAGAAGCTGGATGCGGACATCCTGGCGGCGGAGGACGCCGTGCAGGACGTGGCGCGCCGGGTCGGCGTCGCGTTGACGACGGTGCGGGACGTGCAGGCGCTGGGGCGGATGGCGTCTTTGCCGGCTGCTGATAGGGCGAAGGCGGAGGCGTACCTGACGCTGGTGGGAGTGGCTGACCGCCCACTGAACGTGGCCTACGAGAAGGCCGTGGCGGCGCAGTGGGAAAAGGTGTTCCGAGAGCGGTACAGAGTGCCGGAGCGGCCCCCGGCCTTTCAGGGGCCGGTGTGGGACTTGCTGCGGTGGGCCAGGAAGGGCTGGACGGAGCAGGCGCTGCTGTCGGTGAGGAATGTCGGGCTAAACGTCACCGACATGGTGACGAAGTCGTCGATCCACGGCGTCAACCCGCTGGTCGGGTTGGGCGCGCCGGAGGTGGCGCGGCGGCTGGGCCTGGCGCTGCCGGGGGAGGTGGCTGCGCCACGGGCCTCGGTGACGGGGGCGGGGGCGGACATCTTCTCTCCAGCGGGGGAGCCGGCGGCGCTGCGGCGCGTGCCGGGGCTGGGGCCGGCGGTGTTGGACCCGGCGGTGCAGGTCTACCGCAGCACGATGACCTGGCTGGAGCAATCGTTCCGGCAGGCGGCGTGGGCGCAGGGGGCGCTGGGAGGGGCCAAGGGTTACCTACCGACGTTCCTGCGGCAGGTGGTGGCCGATCTTCCGGCGTCGGTGGCTGGGGTGGTGCGCGACAGGCTGCGCGCTCTCGACGGGTTGATGTCCGCCGAGGACGTGGTGAGCGTCGCCACGGCAGCGGGGGCGAACCCACAGGCAGCGGCGCGGCTGGCGCAACGCTGGCAGCGCGCCGTGGCGGGGAACGCGCAACGCGGCGCTGACCTGGCGCGGCAGGTGCACTTTGACCTGACCGATGAGCGAGTGATCGAGCAGGTGCTGAACCTGCGGGTGTGGGCACCGTTCATCTTCTGGCCGACGCGCAACCTGCCCTTCTACGCGAAGACGCTGGCGCAGAACCCGTGGATACTCCGGGTGTGGGGGCACTGGCGACGCGCCATCGACGCCGAGAGGGAGCAGACCAACGCGCCTGGGCGCGTGGCGGGTATGGGGTCGGTGCCGCAGGACGTGGATGAGGTCATCGGCTTCTTCCTCGGGCCGACGGCGACGACGTATTTCAATCCGGCGGTGGTGCTGTCCATTGCCGACCAGGTGCGCGACCTGCCCGACGACAGTGATGAGCCGGTGATCGGCAGGGCGCTGCGGCAGGCGGGGCGGGTGGGTCTCTCGCCGGCCCCGTGGTTCAACATTCCGCTGACGGCGCTGGGCGCTTACGGTCCCAACCAGGAGGTGGGGAACGTCTTGCGCTGGTCGGGGCCGGTGTCGGCGGCGGCGTCGCGCATCGCGGGGCGCGACATCGACATAGAAGCGCCGGTGAAGGCGGCGGTGAGGGCGGTGCAAGGGCGACCCGCACCGATCTCGGAGACGACGGTGGGCGGCGTGCCCGTCGGCGGCTCACCTGCCGTGGATTATGCGATTTCCAAGAAGCTGATGGAGATGGCGGTGACAGAAGGGCGCGGACCTGGCGACCCTCGCTATGTCGAGGCCGCCGCCGACCCGTCGTCACCGCTCTATCGGCGCGCCAGGCTCGCGGTCTTGGCTGACCGGGGCGGCGAACAGCTCTACGGCTTCCTGTCTCCCATCCCCGCCAAGCGGGTGCCGGATGTGGAGATGGCGGCGCGGTATCGGCAGGGGCAGGTACGTCAGGCGACGGCGACGCTCCCGCAAGCCGAGAAGCGCGCTGTCAGTGGTCAACTGCGCGACGAGGGCGACCTGGCGACGACCTACTGGTCGGCCAGCGGCGACCCGAGGGTGTTGCAAATCAACGCCGGTCTGGCGGCCCTGCGGGGCGTGCCGGCGGCGCGCATGGGGCAGACGCAGCGACAGGCCGTGCTGGCCAAGTATCCGCTGCTGACGTCCTACTTTGCCTGGTTGGATAGCCTCCCGCCCAACGCGGACAGGTCTCCAGCCGCCTTTGTCACTACCCTACGGTAGGGCGACGACACCTCGCCGTCGCCGGTAGAGCGCCGGCCCCACGCGGCACCGCCACAGGCGGGCTGGCCGCGTCTGGGCTGACCGTTCCCGGCGGCAGCGGTGTCCCGCACCACAGCAAGGAGACAGACCCATGTCATTCGCGAACCAGCCCACCTCGTATTCCGAGAACGCCGCCGCGCTTGGCCCGCAAGACGACGCCGAGTTTGAGGGCGCGCCTCTCGACGCTGAGCGAGTCGGGGGCGGCAGCGAGGGACGCACCGGCGAACCGACCAACCGCGACGAAACGGCGAGGCTGCGGGCTGAGCTAGCGACGACGACGAAGCGATGGCAGGGCTTGCAGCCCGTCGTGCAGCGCAAAGAGGAGCGCATCCAGGCGCTGGAGGCGCAACTGGCGCAGCGCGAGGCAGAGATGGCGGCCTTCCACATCCAGGCGCTGCCGGAGGAGCAGCGCGCTCTGGCGGCCTATGCATTTCAGGCCGATCAGGAGCGGCGGCGGCTGGCAACGCAGCAGGAGCAGACGCTGGCGAATGTGATGCCAGCGGCCATCCACAGCCAGCTGACGCAGTGGAGCCAGCAGTACGGGGTGCCGCTGGACGACCTGCTGGAGTTTGACACGCCGCAGGGGGCGCTGAAGTACGCCGAGAAGACGGCGTCGCGGCGCAAGTCGGAGCGGAAGGAGAGCCGGAGGGAGCGGGGGCAAGACCGCTTCGAGGGTGGCGGCCAGGTGAGCGCGCCGCCGACGCAACCAACGACCCGCGAAGAGGCCAAGGCCGCGTTCAGAGCGGCAGTGCTGGCCAGCATCAATCGCGGGAGGTAGTCCTGAGGAGGGACGACAGATATGGCGTATTCCCCCGCCACGGGTGTCAACTACCTGTGGTCTGACGAGAACCAGGGCACCGTCGCGACGGCGGTGGCGACCCACATCAAGCAGGCGTTTGAGAAGCCGTGGCTGGACGCGACGGACAACGACGTCTTCCTCATCAACCTGCTGGGCCGGGAGAACGTAGACAAGGCGTTCATCGAACACAAGGTGCGCATCTCGGGCCTGGTCGAGGGCACTGACGTCAAGTTCTACGACGAGGACGACGCGCTACCCACCACTGGCACGCAGACCTTCAAGGACATGAAGGAGCCGTTGCGAATGGTGGCGGCGGGCTACGAGGTGACCGGTTTCGCGGAGTTCGCCTCCGGCGGCAGCGGCGGCTGGATCGACCTGCTGGCGGACAACGCCGACAGGGCGGCGGAGGACATGCGAGACTACATCAATACCCGCCTGATCGCCGCGAGCTACGTCGGGTCCACGTACACGGACCTGCTGAAGACGCAGACGCAGAGCCTCGGTTCGATCATTGCCGACGTCGGCACGATCTGGGGTCTGGACCGCGCAGCGGTGACGCAGTTGAAGAGCGCGGTGCTCGGCAACGCTGATGTCAACCGACCTCTGACGGCGGCGCTGCTGGCGCAGCTGTTCGGCGACCTGAAGGGCAAGGCGCGCAAGAGCAAGCCCACCGACATCCTGGTCAGCCAGGTGACGTCGGACCACTACGCCGACCTGGCGGAGAGCCGGCGGCGGTTCCCCGGCAGCGAGCCGGCGCTGGACCTGGGCTACAGCGGCCTGTCCTACATGGGCGTGCCCATTCGGGTCGTGCCGGGCATGGGCGTCGAGGACACGGCGGCTGGCGACGACGGCTACCGGCTGTTCGTGTTGGACAAGCGAAGCTGGAAGGTTGTATTCGGCAAGGCGTATGAGAGCCGGCAGCTTGCGTCCACCAAGGATAGCAAGAAGTTCGCGCTCATCAGCTACTTGCAGCTGATCTGCAAGGAGCCGTGGAAGCAGGGGTCGATCAACGACCTGAACACGGCCTGATGAAGGCTGGGCGGCTCCTGCCAATGGGAGCCGCCTTCGCCGGGAGGGATGACCACGCCACACTACGATTTTGCCTGTGACGAGTGCGGGCAGGTGCGGGAGGTGACGCGCCGCATGGCCGATGCGGGCCAGCTGGCGACGTGCCCGACCTGCGCGCAGCCGATGCGCCGGCTGTATGACACGTCAGGTCCGGTCATCATGCGCCCTGTCGGCTTCTCGCGGCGCGGCGGCGACCCTGACTACTGGCACGGGTTCAACGACCCACTGCCGCCGCCGACGACCTGGCGGCGTGGCCGTCACAACCAGCGGGTCAAGCCTGGCCCTGAGTACGTTGGCGTCGAAGGAGTAGACCACCTTGTCGAACACCCTGAGTAGCTGGGCGGTGCGCGAGGCGCGCCGGGCCAGCGATGGCTCGCTGCGCGAGCTGGTGCGGCACGCCGCACTGGCGGACATTCTGGCGCTGGATGGCATCGACCAGTACCACGCGCTCTCGGCCTGGCTGGACCTGGGGAGGACGTCCAATGGCGCGCTGGTGAAGGTTGTGACCAGCGATGGCAAGCCACTGGCGACGGCGGAGGTCGAAGATGGGCAGCGCGTGGTGGTCGGGCCGCAGGGCAAGCGCGTCACCCGCGAACTGGCGGTGCGGCTGCTGCTGGGGCACGGGCAGCACGGCACGTACACGGGGCGCGACATCGCGACGGGCTACTCGCGGCTGAAGTGGGCGCAGTTCAAGCAGCGATACCCGGCGGAGGCGGCGGCGATGGAAGAGACGCTGCCGGCGAAGATGAACTTCTGCGAGAACTGGCTGCGGCACGAGCCGGATGGCGACGGCGACGCGGCGCTGGTGGCGGCGCGGCTGGAGGCGGCTTCGGAGCGGCGCGACGACAAGCTGGCGCTGGCGGCGGCGAAGCGGCGTGCCCGTGGCGGGCAGGACGACGTGCCGGAGGGCATCATGTTGGGCGCGGTGCCGGGCACCGAGGAGTAGCGCGCATGCCTGACCGGGTTGTTGGCGCGAGCCAGGCGCTGCTGCTCGACGCGCCGAGGCTGACGGCCCCCGTGACGCTGACGATGGTGGACAGCATCGGGGTGACGCAGGCCAGCGCGGTGGCGGCCAGCGACCTGGGGCAGGGGCGCTGGTCGGTGACGCTGGCGGGCAGCAAGTTCCCTGTCGAGGGGGTGTACACGCTGACGTGGGCGGATGCCGACCAGACGGTGGTAGAGACGATCTCCGTCGGCAAGGAGCACCAGCCCTACAGCGGCTGGGAGATGCTGCTGTCGGTGCTGAGCCGCGAGGTGGAGGTGCGCGAGGGTGAGGTGACCAGCGCGACGCCGACCTCAGTGACGGACACGACGCTGCTGGCGGGGGTCGAGGACTACGTCGGGCAGTGGCTGCTGGTGCACCCTGACGCTGGCGCGACGCTGGCGGGGCGGCGGCGGCGCGTGGTGGCGGCGAATGGGTCATCGTTGGTGCTCGACAGGCGGCTGCCGGCGACGCTGGCGCGTGGGGCGCGCTACGTGCTGGTGGCGATGGACCCGAGGGAAGTGGACCGCGCCCTGGCGACGACGATGGCCGAGGTGCGGACCAGGGCGCGCATCCCGGTGCAGGTGGCGGGCCTGGCGCTGGCGCAGGCGAGTGACCTGGACACCAGCGACGTGCTGGAGGTGGCTATCCCGGCGGGGGTGCTGTCAGTGCATGCCGTCTACGACGCCGACGGGCTGGCGCTGGCGCGAGAGTGCTGGAGGTGCGCGCCGGGGCGGAAGCTGTGGCTGGCACCCGGCGACCACTTTGACGTGGGCGACACGATCACGCTGGCAGGGGTGCGCGGCTTTTACCCGCCGCGCTATTTGGATAGCTCGGTGGACGTCGAGCCGGGGGCGATCACGGCTCGCGCCGCGAAGGAGCTGATGCTGTGGCGGGCCGGGTCGCAGGTGGTGGATAACCGCGACCACCTGCGGCGGATGCTGCTGCTCGACGAGGAGTATGAGCGCGGCATCCGGTTCGCCGTGGGGAGGCCGCAGAACGGGAGCGACGTGGTGCTCCCGTAGGAGGAGCCGGTGGCGACACTACCCTACGGGCTACGGAGCCTGCGGTCTGACGAGATCGTGCTGTTTGACAAGCGGTGGCCCATCCACGGGCCGGTCCACAGCCGGATTATCTCGCCCTTCGCACCGAAGACGACGGTGGGCGAGCACAGCCGTCAGGACCGGGTGGTCGAGAGCGAATGGGTGATGTCGGATTTCTCCGGCGGCCTCGGCGTGATGGTGGCGCGTCCCAACCAGGACGATGACCGCTACGGCATCGGCACGGTGGACACGGGGCACCGCTTCATAATGCTGGGGCCGGAGCAAGTACAGGCGGGGTCGCTGGCGAGTGTGACGCACCTTATGGACTATCGGGGCGACCTGTACGCGGTGACGGCGAACAACACCGTGTGGAAGTGGAGCCACTTTACCAGCGGCTGGGTGCAGGAGACGAATGGCAATACCGTCATCTGGAACGGCAGCGCGACGCTGATCGACGGCACGGTGACGTGTGTGGCGACGGCGGCTGACGCGCTGTACGTGCTGACGACGACGGAGCTGTTCCGCAAGGTGGCCGGGGGTACCTGGGAGACGCAGGCGGTGGGCGGCTACGCGCTGTGCGCGCACCTCGACAGGCTCTACCGGCTGGATGGGAACAACAACCTGCACTGGACGGACCCCGACGGCACCTGGACGACTTGGACGGCGGCGGGCAGCCTGGCGCTGCGCCCCGGCTGGTGCAAGCAATTGCTGGTCTTCTTCGACCAGGCCGGGGAGAGCGCGCTGCACGCGGTGACGGCGGTTGGCGTCTACGGGTACGACGACGCAGCGGCGCGCTTCTGGCCGCTGTTCGGCATGGAGTGGCCGTATCAGGCCAACGCCGTCAGTGGCGCGTGTGTCTGGCAGGGGTCGCTCTACTGTCCGGTGGGGGCGGGCATCCGCAAGTACAACGGGGCGGTGGTGCAGCCGGTGGGACCGGACAAGGACGACGGCCTGCCGGCGTACCTGCGCGGGCCGATGAGGGCGGTGCTGGCGGGGCACAGCTACCTGTTTGCGCTGGTGCAGGCTGACGCGACGGCGGCGGTGATCGCCTGGGACGCGCTCTGGGATGTGGCGCACCACACCTGGGACGAGAGTATGGCGGTGGTGCCGGCGACGGGGGCAGTGATGCAGTCGGCGGGGGTTGCCTGGTGGGGGCTGCCGTACCCGCCGGATGGCTCTGGCAGCACGGCGCTGCCGCCGACGGACATCGCTTGCGCGCATGTGGCGGGGTTGAGCGACAGCTATCGCTGCTGGTACGCGACGGCGAGTGGCGTCTACTACTTTGACTTGGAGACGGGACTGCACAACCCACTGCAATCGTCGCGAGGGCGGAAGGCTCCGCTGGGGGTGTTGGAGACGGCGCGGCAGGACTTGCGCTGGGCAGAGAAGGACAAGCGCGCCTTCAGCCTCGACCTCCAGGCGGACCTGCCGACGGGGGCGACGGTGGTGGTGGAGTTGCGCTTCGACGGTGGCGAGTGGCAGGCGGGGCTGACGGCGACAGCGACGGGGCAGACGCGGGTGCAGCTATCGGAGACGGGGCTGGTCTTCCGAACCGTGGCGATGCGGATGACGGTGACGCGGGGCAGCGACGCGACGCAGACACCGGTGATTTACAGCCTGTCGCTGGGTTACCGGCTGTTGTCGGGTGACCTGCACGCGGTGTCGGTGACGTTGGACCTGACGACGGAGCGGTGCAAGGCGCTGATGAACATGACGCCGGGGGCGGCGCTGCGGCTGTTGAAGACGCTGAAGCGGTCAGGCGTCGGCGGCAACCTGGCGTACCGGAACGAGGGGCAAGAACCGGAGACGCTGCACGTCGTCGTGGGCGAGGTGGGGATGGCGGAGACGCCAGGGTCGCCGGTGACGGTGCGGGCTGACGTGAGCCTGTTGGAGATCGACACCTAGTGCCGAGGCGTGACCCGCTGGGGCTGCCGGAGGTGAGGCTGCCGCGCCTGCCGACGGTGCGTGAGCCGGCGAAGTGGAACCGCTCCGAGGTGGCCTTCCGGCGGCGCGCACCGGCCTACGTGACTCGGTTCGAGCCGGAGAGGCCGGCGGGGCCGATGCCGGCGTGGTGGCTGGCGCGCTATCCCGGCGGCACCGAGCCGGAGTGGGCGATATGGTGGGCGCTGGTGCGGCAGGGGAAGCAGGCAGAGCAGGACTTCTTTGTGCACGCTGGCATCGGCGCGCAGGGAAGGGGCGTGCTGCTGAACAAGACAATCGACTTCGTGCTGCCGTATGACCGGGTCGCCATCGAGGTGCAGGGGCTGTACTGGCACTACCTGAGCACGGCGAAGCAGGCGACAGATGCGCGACGGTATGCCGATCTCGTTGGCGCTGGCTATTCGGTGGTGTTCATCGACGAGGACGACGCGCTGGCGCGACCCATCTGGGCGGCCAGGGAGGCGCTGGCGGGGCGCGACCACTCGAAGGCGAGCCGCCGGTTCTAGTGGCCAGCGGCGAGTGGCGAGACGGAGCGGGCCGTGACGAACAGCCTAGCAACTGAGGAGAGGGTATGCCGGTTCTGGTGTGGTCGTCCACGGTCTATGACCCGACGACGGGGCAGGGCGTCGGCGATGTGCCGGTGGAGGTGTACACGGTCAACGCCGACGGCAGCATCGGCTCGGTGTGCGGCCCGGCGGTGAAGACCGACACCTCGACGGCGAAGAAGGGCTTTTACTCAATCTCGGTCAACACGACGACCTACCCGTCGCCGTCGGGAGAGTACGCGATCAAGCTCGTGTTCGGTAGCAGGACGCGCTGGATACGGCCCGAGGTGAGGGCGCAGGCGCGGGAGCTGTTTGGGCCGGTGGTGAGCGGCGAGGTGACAGCTCCCATCCCCGACGCGACGGTGGTGACGGCGAAGATCAAGGACGCCAACGTGACGCTGGCGAAGCTGGCGACGGGCAGCGTGGACGCGAGCAAGATCGTTGACGGCGCGGTGTCGGACACTGAGTTGGGCAACCGCAGCAGCGACCAGGCGACGGGGGTGGCGTACCCGTCGGCGAACCCGGCGGCAGCGACGTTGACGCAGCACCTCTCCTGGCTGGTGAAGCGGCTGAAGGACGTGCTGGGGACGACGAATTGGTGGGACGCCGCGCCGACGACGCTGACGGCGGCGGCGGCGCATGCGGCAGACGCGAGTGACCCGCATGGGGCGACGCTGACGCAGACTAATCTGACGGTGACCGGCGCGCTAACGCTACCGGCGGGGAGCGTGGAGACGGCGGACCTGGCGAGTGGTGCGGTGACGGCAGCCAAGGTGGCCGCTGACGTCGCGACGCAGTCGGAGTTGGACGCCGGGCTGGCGCTGAAGTTCAACACGACTGGCGGCACGATCACCAACAACGTGTCCGTGACCGGCAACGTGGCGGTGGCGCACCCGACGGTATCGTCGGCACTGGAGATGGGGCGCACAGCTTCGGTGGACGCGCCGTTTGTGGACTTCCACAGCAGCGGCACGGGGTCTGACTACGATGCGCGCATCGCCGGCAGCGGCGGCAGCGCGACGCCGGGCCAGGGCACGGTGACGGTGACGGCGGCGCAGATGACGATCTCCGGCGTGGCGCAGACCGCGACACGCCTGGAGACGCGCCGCGATAGTGGCGGTGACGCGCTGCGGCTTGAGGTGGCGGGGGCGTCTGCCCCGGAACACGGAATCGCCATCTGGCGGCGCAGCCGTGGCACGCTAGTGGCACCGGCGCTAGTCAGCAACGGCGACTACATCGGCAGCCTGACGTGGGCCGGGTGGGACGGCACGCAGTGGGCTGGCGCGGCGATGATGCTGGCGGGAGTTGACGGCGTAGCCGGCGCGGGGAGCATGCCGGGAGGGGTGGGCTTCTACACTACGCCAGGCGGCGCGGCTGCCCCGGCGGGGGTACCGAGGTTGTGGATCGGCTCCAATGGGCAGCTTACCGTTGGGCAGGGGAGCGCGGCGGCCCCGACGTTGGTGTTTGTCACAAGCGGGGGCGTTGAAGACCCGGATACCGGCATCTTCCAGCGCGTGGCCGACGAAGTCAATGTCGCGACGGGAGGGGTGGAGGTAGCCCGTCTCACGACCAACCAGATGCTGCTGAAGTACTGGGGGTCGGGGCCGGAGTACAGCTGGATGCTCGACCCGGACACGGGGTTGAAGTATGCCAGCAGTGACCAGTTCCGGGCCGTGGCCGGCGGGACCGACGTCGCCGTGTTCTGGAAGGGCGGCGATGGGTTTGCCTACTTCAGCATGTCAGGGAGGTGGCGGGAAGAAGGGGCCGGGTCCGGCGTCGCCACGCCGGGGACGGTGGACCGGAAGATACCGCTGTACAACTCGGGTGGCGCGGTGGTCGGCTACGTGCCGATCTTCGCCAGCCTGTAGGGGGCGACGTGGTTGCACCGCCGGGATTTACGCGCCACGGGGCGCGGCTGCGGCAGATGTTGGACGTGTCGCTGCCACAGCCGGCGGCGACGGTGGCGACGCCGCTGGTCTATGACACCGTTGCTGGGAGGTGGAAGGCGACGGCGCTGCCGACGGCGGGGCTTGCCGACGAGGCGGTGACCTACGTCAAGCTGGCGGCGGATGTGCTGGCGGGCCTCGACCCGCGCTACGTCAACACGGCTGGCGACACGATGACGGGGGCGCTGACCAACAGCAGCGGCTACTACGCCAACCGCGCTGGCGGCACGGCTTTCGTGGCCATGACGGGTGCGCTGGGGGCGACGGTCAGCGACGGCGGCTCGCTGACCTTCCAGAAAACGCGCAGCAGCGACCCGGCAACGCACACCATTCTGGCCGACCTGGACAGCATGGGGAGCATCTACTGGGGCGGGTCCGACGGCGCGGCGTTTGTGCTGGGGGCGCGCATCCGGGGCCGGGTTGATGGGACGCCGGCCAGTGGCGAGATGCCGGGGTACCTCGACTTCTCGACGACGGCGGGAGCCAACAGCGACGGGGAGAGTACGTCGCTGCCGACGGAGCGGATGAGGATTACCCGCACCGGCTTCGTCGGGGTGAACGTGACGGCACCGGCGGCGCAGGTCGATGTGCTGACGAAGCGTGTCGGCACGGTGGGGCTGCGGGTGAGGGCGCAGGCGTCGCCGACGGCGGATGTGCTGCAAGTGGCGAGCAACGGCGGCAATGTCTGGTTCGGTGTGAGAGCTGACGGGCATCTCAAGACGCTGGGGTCGCTGCTGACGTCGGCTAGCGGGGTTAGCTCGCTGAGCAAGGTGTTGCGCGTCTACGACGAGGCGGGCACGGTGTATTACGTGCCGATGTACACGGCGTACAGCTAGGAGGCGGCGTGGCGGTTATCAACATCCGGCTTCCGGATGCGGTGTACGCGAGAGTGGTGGCGGCGTTTGTGGCGGCCTATCACCGAGGTGACACGCCGCCGAATGACCCGGAGAGGTTTCTGCGGCAGCAGCTACGGCGGTACGTGCTGGAGGTGCTGGGGAACGCCGAGATCGAGCAGGCTGCGCGACTGGCGCGACTGGCGCGAGCCGGCGAGCTTGAGGCCGAGCTGAACGCGGTGATGGCCGACGCTGACGTGGAGTAGGGAGAGAGAGAGAGAGATGGCGGGAGCGCGGGTAGACAACGGGCAGCCGTATGACGCGACAGAAGCGAGGAGCCGGCCCGGCGGGCCGGCGGACATCACGCTGCGGCCAACGCCGGAGGAGGCGAGTCGTCTGCACGAGGTGCCGGTGTACTTCGAGGTCAACGAGGCGGAGGGCTGGGGCTTTAGCATCCACGGACCGCAAGACCCGCGCTTCGTCGGCGGACAGGTCGGCAAGCCGCTGGGCGACCCAGGCATCAACCCGGTGACGGGGGCGGCGCGCTGGTCGCCAGTGACGGTGAAGACGCCCATTCCATTCATCCACACGGTGCTGTTCGAGGTGGCCCGCGACGGCGTGGTCTACCGGTTCGTCGGCGGGGTCCGCATCCATCAGGTGGCGCTGCCGGGGCCGGGTGACGTCTGGTACCTGAAGACCTGGGTCAGCCCGCTGGCCGCCGACGGCGCGTCGGGCAGCTACGTCGGCAGGCATCTGGAGATCACCGGCAAGATCATCTTCGTACCGCGCAGTGGCGTCGATGAGGCGGGCAACCCGACCACGCTTTCGGAGATTACCAGTCAGGCGGCGGGTGGGCCGTCGATGGTGCATGTCCGCAACAACGGGCACCCCGACTACCCGGCGGGGCTGCGCGTGAGCATGCGGCTGCGCGGCACGCGCTACAACAGCGGCGTGCATCACGAGTACCCGCACAATCGGTACGGGTTTCTGACGCTGCCGCATGCGGACATGCGCGACGTGGTGCCGGGAGCGGGACGCGACAGCGGAATTGGCCTGTACGGCAACGGTGACGATCTGGCCGATGCGGATGTACCGGCGACGGGGCACCGGTGATTGACCTGACGACGCCGCTGCTGGGGCCGGTAGACACGGATGCTGCGACCATCGTGGCGGCGGTGCCGGAGGGGGCAGCCTACCCGGCGACGACGGTGCGGCGGATTGCCGAGGAGATCGTCGCGGAGACGCGCCGCCACGGGCTGCGGACCAGTCTGGTGGCGGCGCAGGTGCTGATTGAGACGAACCGGCTGCGCTTCGGCGGGCAGGTGACGCCGGGGCAGTACAACTTCGCCGGGCTGGGGGCGACGGATGATGGCGCGGCGGGGGCCAGCTTCGCCACGCCAGCGGCGGGGGTGAGGGCGATCTGTCAGCACTGGCACGCCTACCTGGGGCTGACGCCGCCGGACCCGGTTATTGACCCTCGGTTCCGTCTGGTCACGCGGCGGGTGGCGACGGTGGGCGAGATCGGCGGCGGCGTGTGGGCGACGGACCCCGAGTACGCCGGCAAGATCGTGGCGCTGGCGCGGGGGTTGACGCGGGAGGAGGGGCTGGTGCCGACGCGGGTGGCGCTGGCGGCGGGGCACCACAACGCCACCGGCGGCAGCGAGATCGAGAAGGGGTACACGGCGCGACTGACGGCGGCGGCGGCGCGGGTGCTGCGGGAGCGCGGCGCGGATGTGCGGGTGCTGACACCGCATGCCGGGAGTGTGTCGGATGTCGGCGCGGCGGCGGTGCAGCTGGCCGAGGACGGCTGGGTGCCTGACGTGCTGCTGGAGTTTCACACCGAGGCGGGTCCGAGGGGCGTCTTCGGCATCTACCCTGACTGGCCGGCGGCGCTGGATGTGGACGGCGACGCGAGGGCACTGGCGGTGGACCTGGCGCGCTCCATCAGCCAGGCGACGGGGCTGCCGGTGCGCGGCGGCGGCGCGATGAGTGAGCGGCACACGGCGGTGGGGGCGGCTGGGGCCAGGTTGGGCGTTTTCAGGGCGACGACGCGGCTGAAGGCGGCCACGACGCGGCTGCTGCTAGAGGTGGGGGCGCACACGCAGGCGGCGGACAGGGGCATCCTCGACAGGGAGGCGACGCCGACAGTCGTGGCTGATGCGATTGCCGGCGTGTTGGGGCTGGCGTCGGCGGTGGAAGCGCCGGAGCCAGACGTGGTGGCAATGAACGGCCACGTCCTCGGCCACGGCTTCCTCGACTTCTGGCGCAGCCGGGGCGGGCTGCCGATCTTCGGGTACCCGCTGTCCAGTGAATACAGCCGGGATGGCGTCACGATGCAGGAGTTTGAGCGGTCACGCTTCGAGTACCGCGATGGGCAGGTGGTGCTGGGGCGGGTAAATGCGGAGTTGCTGGAGGCGCTGGGCGAGGGTGGCTGATGGCAGACGAACACGTTATCGAGCATGTTGACCGACTGATCGGTGACTTGCGGGCTGATCTGAGGACGGACAGGGAGCAGACGGCAGCCGCGCTGCGCGACTTGCGGCAGAGCGTGGACGACTTGCGCAGCGATGTTGATCGGCGCTTCGGGGCGGGGCCGCCGGGGCCGCCGGGCATAGTGAAGGACCAGATGGCGACGGTGACGACGGTAGCGACGGCGGCGGCGACCTTCGTGGCGTCGGCCATCGCTGCCATTCTCCACGCGGTGCTGCGCCAACCGGGGTCAGGAGGGGGATAGATGGACGTCCCGAGTGAGGTGACGAGCCTGGCGGCGTTTGGCGTGCCGCTGCTGCTGCTGGTCTTCTGGCTGACGCAGGTGGTGCGGGAGGCGGCGCGGCTGACGGGGCGGTGGGTGCCGCCGGTGAGCATCGTGATCGGGGTGGCGCTGCTGTACGCGACGCGCCTGCCCGAGCCGTGGGTGCAGCCGCTCTTCGTCGGCCTGGCGCTGGCGGCGGCAGCGAACCTGACGGTCAAGTTCACGCGGCCTGCGCGTGGCCAGGAGTAAGGCGACGCCGCCAACCCGGCAGTACAGGGTGGGGCGGATGCTGCACGTCGGCATGATCGACGAGAGCATGACCTACCAGCGGCGGGAGTTGGTGCGGCTGTACGAGGCCGCGCCGGAGCAGCCGATCTTGCTGATCATCACCAGCAGCGGAGGATCGGCGCTGGGGCTGCTGGCGCTGGCGGACACGATCTCGCACCTGCGGAGCGGTGGCGCGAAGATCGACTGCCTGGTAGAGGGGTACGCCTGCTCGGCGGCGCTGCTGCTGGTGCAGGCGTGTGAGACGCGCATCATGGGGAGCAATGCGCTGCTGATGGTGCATGGGCTGGCTTACGAGAGCGAGGGCGACCTGGGCGACCACCGCGCCAGTTACCGGCTGGGCGAGATCGTGACGGAGCGGATGGCGCGGCTGCTGAGCCGGCGGACCAAGCGCGACGCGGAACACTGGGCGGCGCACCTCGACGGCGACAGGCCGCTGTGGCTGGACGCCGAAGAGGCTCTGGACGTGGGGCTGGTGGATAGGGTGACCGAGGATGTGGTCTGATGGCTGACGCGGACACGATCTGGCGGCACACACGGGGCACGACGCTGACGGTGACGGCGGAGGCGCTGGCGAGTGGGGAGCCGAAGAGTGATGCTGGGGCCGACACGTGGTGGTTCTGCATCTCCGATCCTGCACTCGACTACCTGCCGGTGATCGAGGTGCAGTCGCCACACGCGCAGATAACGGTGACGGTGAGTGACGACCTGGCGCAGGCGGTGTGGGAGTGCCCGGCTGAGAGTACACGGATAGCGACGTTGCCGCAGGAGCAGTACTGGCTGGAGGCGCACCTCCTGACGGCTGCCGGGAAGCGGTACCCACTTGGTGCGGGGGTACTGCGGATGAAGGGATCGGCGGCGGATGGATGATGAGGTGAGCGGCGCGGTGACCGTGGAGCCGGCGGTGACTGGGCGGGTGTGGGTCGGCGGCGCGCTGGACGAGGTGAGTGAGGAGATGAGCTGATGGCGGCGCAGGGGGCGCTCTACTACGCTGGGGCACGGGACATTCTGAACCACGCCTTCCGTGGGCTGACGGTGCCGAGCAACTTCTACCTGGCGCTGTGTCAGGACAACGACGTCGTCTGGAACCGTGACCACGACACATGGTCGGACATCTCGACCTACGAGGTGGCAGCGGGCAACGGCTACACCGCCAACGGGCAGTCGATTGCGAAGGCGACGCTGTTTGCCAGCGACGCGGTGGTTACGGCGGACCTGAACGCCTACATCCGGCTGGCGAATGTGTCGTGGACGGCATCGGGGGGTACGCTGCCCTCGACGGGGTACGCGAGGTACCTCGTGCTGATGGACGAGAACGCGACCCCAGCGAACCGCAAGCTGTACGCGGCGTGGGACTTGGCGGCGAACCGACAGGTGGCGTCGGGGCAGACGCTGACGGTGCAGAACAGCGACCTCCAGATCGGCCACGGCACGATCATCAACGACCCTGACTAAGGAGGCGGCTGATGGCTGATAATGTCAATGTCAACAGCGGCTCCGGCATCACGGTGGCGACGGATGACATCGGCTCGGGTGTTCACGCGCAGAAGGTGAAGATACTGGACGGTGCCGACGCGGCGACGGGGAGCCTCTTCCCGTCGCCAGCGGCGCTGGGCGACGCGGTCAGCAACCCGACGACGCCGCTGCTGGGGGCGGCGCAGATGGTGTGGGACGGCGTGCAGTGGGTGCGCATGCGCGCCGCCGTCGTCTTCAAGACGATTGACCTGGGCAGCGGGACGACGGAGACGACGATCTGGACGCCAGCGAGTGGGAAAAAGTTTCGCTGGCTGGGTGGGGTGCTAGTCACTGGTGGCGGGACGGCGTTGACGTTCAAGGACGGCAGCGGCGGCAGCGATATCTTCAAGACGCGGCTGGCGGCGGCTGGCGACCAGACGCTGGCGCTGGGGCCACTGGGCATCCTGAGCGGGGCGGCGAACAACGTGCTGACAGTGACACGCGGCACGAACACGACGCTGATCGGGACGGTCTGGGGTACGGAGGAGTAGCGTGGATGTTGAAATCGTCCAGACGTTTACGGAGGCGGGGGCGCTGCATGTTGTCGTCGAACACGGCAGGCGAGAGGGTGGCTCGTCGTCGATCACCAGTGTGGCGGTGCCGTTGACAGACCTCGCCGGGAAGACGAGGGCACAGAAACGAGCCGTGGTGGCGGCGGCGCTGCGGGCCGTGATTGCACCGTTGCCGCCGGCTGCTGGTGATGCTGACGTGGCAGCGGGGCTGCGACTGACGCTGTAGGGAGGTCGGCATGAGCCTGCTGCTGCTGCTGGTCAGCGCCGGCGCTGGCGCGGTGACGCCGACGGCGCTGGGTGCGGTGGCAGCGCTGCCGGGTGCCGGCGTGCTACCAGTGACACACACGCCGACGACGCTGGGCAGCGTCGGGGCGCTGGTGCTACCGACGGTGACGCCGGTGACGCACACGCCGGCTGCCAGCGCCGTGGTGGCGGGGCTGCCTGCCCCGACGGTGACGCCAGTGGCGCACACGCCGCTGGCGATTGGGGCGGTGGTTGGGCTGGTGGCGGGCAGCGTGCTGCCGGTGACGCTGACGCCGACGGCGCTAGGGGTGGTGGGCATCGCCTACCTACCGGCGGGGCTGTTCGTTGACCCGGCGGCGCTGGGCGTGACGGCGAGACTGGTGGTCGGTACGGGTGGGCCGGCGTCGCTGACGCCGGTGGCCCTCGCCTCGGCGGCGAGGGCGGTGACCCCGACGGTCAGCCCGGCGTCGCTGACGCCGCTGGCCCTGGCGGCTGTCGTGAGGCTGCCGGCGGCGGCGGTGCCGGTGGCGGTGCTGGCGCTGCCAACCGGCGTGGTGATGCTGGCGGTCCTGGCGACAGCGGCGGCGGTCACGCCGAACCCGGTGGCGGTGGTGATGCGAGTGAGCGCGCCGGGGCTGCTGCTGTCGTGGCAGGAGTACCGGCGGATGTCGGGGTACGTGATCGTGACGCCGCCGGTGACGGGGCTGGTGCGGAAGAGGAGATCGTGAGGCGAAGATGCTGACTATCGTGAACCAGCGGGTACCGTTCAGCGTGGCGGATGTGCCGGCGGCGCAGACGGCGGCGTACTCGTACAGCGCGCCGGTGCAGGTGGCCCCACTGAGCCGTCGGGCCGGCGTGGGGATTACGTCGCTGACGTTCACCTGCGCGTCGGGGGCGGCGGATGTGGTGATGGAGTACGCGCCGACAGCAGCGGGGCCGTGGACGGCTTTCACCGTACCATCTAGTGTGGACAACGACCTGGATGGTATCGCGGCGGGCACCTGGGCGTTCAACTGCCTGATGCCGGGGGTGCCGGGCACGTCCTGGGTGCGCGTCGGGCTGAAGAAGGACGCTGGCGGCGGCAACGACCTGACGGCGATCTCGGGCTTCTGGAACTTCGTGTCGCTGGCAGATGTGCCGCAGGGGCGGATCGCCTACAACGACGGCCTGGTGTTGAGCCGTGGCGCGAACCCGGTGATTGGCACCGGCACGGTCTACGGCACGATGTTCCCCATTCCGCCGGGTAACTCGGGGCTGCGCCTGGTGGCGGTACCCGTCTTCAGCGCCAGTACGCTCAACGTCGGTATCGACTACAGCGACGACGGCTCGTACATGTACGGCGGCGCGGCTAACGTCATCAGCGCGACGGTGCCGGCCAACACCGTGGCCGGCGGCAACGTCACCGGCAATGTGGCGCATCTGTGGGGGCGGCTGAAGGTAGTCGCTGCCGCCGAGCCGACGCTAGCCAGCGCGAAAGTCTACGTGCAGGTCATCAACCCTTACGCTACCGAGTAAAGAGCGGGCAACGAAAGACCCCCTGCCGTCCTTGGGACGGCAGGGGGTTTTGTGTTTCTACCGTCGGCGCGACGGTACGAGGGTGTGGTGGTAGCGCATGATGCGGGCTGCCGGCTGGTCGGGGTCGGGGCTGAGGTGGTAGACGCCGTCGATGGCTAGCAGCAGCGCGCCGCCTTCGGCCAGGGCGGTGGCGAGGCCGGTGCCGGGGGGCAGCCCCTCACGGCGGCAGTGCGCCTGGTCGGCCAGGATGAGGCCGGCGGCGACGCCGCGTACCCTCTCGGGGATGGGGCCGCTGGCGCTGCCGGCGAGAACAGCGGCGATGAGGTCGCAGGGCACTGGGGGCGGGATGGGGTCGGTGATGGGGCGCTCTTGAACGACGTGGCCGGTGCTAGAGCAGGTGAGGCAGGGGGCCGGCTGCCCCCCGTAGCGGTTGGTACCGATTACTCCTTCGCCCTGGCAAGTGGGGCAGGTGGTGTCGGAGACGACGAGGACGTAGCCGTGGCCAAGGCAGGGGACGCAGGCACTGCCGCGTGTCTGGCCGGCGGAGCGGCATGCACGGCACTCACGGTAGATCAGCATGGGCGGCCTCCGGTGGCGGGAGCAGGTGGTGGCGCAGCCTTTCGACGAATTCTTGGCTTTCCAACGTGCCCCAGGCGAGGCTGCTGTGGCCTGGCGGCAGGCGGGTGGCGGCGCGTACCAGCCAGGCGGCGTGAGCGATACTGCCGGCGCGGATGGCGGCGACAACGGCGTCGAGGACGGCGGGGGTAATAGCGGGCAGGTGCGCCTCGCTGTCGATGGCGGTGAGGCGGGTGAGGCGCAGCGCGTCGAAGAGGTGGGCTATGGCGCGCTGGAGGGCATCGATGCGTAGGTCAGCGCTTCGGAGGCGGGAGGCGAGGATACGTTCCCGTATCGTGGCGTTGGCGAGGAGATCGGCAGCGGGGTCGGTGACGGGGTCAGGCATGGTCGGCCTCCGTGGGGGTGTAGACGATGGTGACGACGCCGGTTCGTCGGTCTGTGCGCTGTAGGTGGAAGCCGGCGCGGCGGCAGATGTCGGCCAGGTGGGCCACCTTCTCGGCGTAGGTGGGCAGGCCGGCAACAGCGCGCCGCTCCGCAGCGCGGTTGAAGGCCACGTCGGTGGTGACGACGCGGGTGACGCGCCAGAGAGTGGCGCGGGTGGCGATGTACTGGATAGTCTCGGCAGCGATGGCCGTCAGCGAGAGGACGTCGCTGGTGCTGGGCATGTCGTAGCTGGTGTGCCAGGCGGGGTGGTTGTGGACGGTGGCGGCGGAGCCGAGCCAGCGGAAGCTGTCGCGGATGGCCCACGCGCCGCCGCGCACCTCGACACGCAGGCTGCCGTCGTAGCGGAAGCCGTGTAGGTGTTCATGCTTCCAGGGGTCGGGGTGGCGGAAGGCGCGCTTGGTGAAGGCGGCGACGCCGGCTTCGAGAGCGGCGATGTCGAAGCGGGCCAGGGCGGCGTCGAGCAGGTGGTCCGAAGACGGGTCGGGCATTGGCGGGCCTCCGTGTGTGTGTGGCTATGGGTGTCGCGCTTGGAAGTGCGCGAGGAGGGCGAGGCGGCCACGGTGAAGCCGCCCCTTGATGGCGCTGGGAGAGAGGGAAAGGTCAGCGCCGATCTGGTCACAGGTCTGACCGTGCCAGTAGTGGCGGATAATCGCGTCGCGCTGCGGGGCGGAGATGCTCGACAGGCCGCAGCGCACCGCTTGTTCAATGGCGTGCTGGCGCTGCGGGCTGTCGTGCTGGTCGTGGTCATCGCGGCGGCGGTAGGCGGCGACAAGGTGCTGGAAGGCGCGTTGCCTGGTCTGCTGACGGCGCAGGTCGGAGATGACGGCGTTGGATGCGGCGCGCAGGACGTATTGAAACGCCATGCGGCTGCTGTCAAACGTGACGCGCCGCTGCACTACGCCGCGCCAGGTGTTGCAGAGGGCGGTCTGGATGGCGTCGTCGATAACGTCGTCGTCGTCAACACCGAGATTGCGGCGCAGCGCGGCGGCGAGTGCGCCGCGATTGTCGGCAATGTGCGCAACGAGCTGCTGGGGGCTAGGCACGGAAGCGACTGGTGGTGGTGGTCGGCCAGGCGCGGCGCGGATCGCCGCGTCGGGCCTGGGTGGTGTCGTAGGCGGCGCGCAGGGCGGCGATGCCGAGGCGGTCCGATGAGCGCCAGGCGTGGAGGGTGGGGCGGTAGCCGTGGGGGTTGGACACCAGCTCGTCGAAGCTGGCGATGGCGGTGTAGCGGCGGGTGAGGTCGTCGAGCAGCCGGCGCTGCGGCCAGGGCGGGAGGTAGTCGGTCACGTGGTGCCTCCGGTGGAAGCGTGGCGGCGGATGAGGTGCGCCGCGTTGTCGCCAATGCGCCAAGTGGCGGTAGGTGTAACGACGATATGGCCGAAGCGGGGAGCGTCGCGCAGCCTGCCGGCGGCGTCGGGGTAGAGGGAGCCTAACCGCAAGCCGGCGCAGGTGATGGGCACGACGCGACCACAGCGGGGTGAGTAGCGGGACTGGTCGAGGCGGTAGTGCAGGGGGAGCCAGTCGGCTATGCTAGACGGCATGGCGTGCCTGCTCGGGGGCGGTGGGGAGCGGGAGCATGGGCTGGACCTCCTTGACGCGGGTGATGATGGTTTGCGGCACGTCGCGGTAGACGGTGTGGTCCTTGACGGTGGCGGTGATGGCGGCGGTGCCGCCGACTTCCCCCAGTTCTCGGCCACCGCTGGCGAACCACGTCAGGACGTTGCCATGCTCGTCCACGAGGCCGTGAACGACGGTGACGCCGTAGAGGCCGTCGAGGTAGCGCAGGCTGGTGATAGTGACGGTGGTGACCGGCAGGCGCTGGCCGATGACGCCGACGTGCTGGGAGGCGGCGGCCTGCTCGCGCCTGGCGGCGTCGAGGGCGGCTTGGGTGACGAGGTGAGCCTGCTCGCGCTGGTAGAGGCTGACGATGGACGCGGCCAGCCCGGCTTCCTTGCGAGTGACGCTGGCATTGTCGCCCACGAGTAGCGACAGGTTGTGGAGGTAGTCGGAGAGGGGCTGCGGCTGGGCAGCGAGGTAGCCGGGCAGCCAGGCGACGGCTGCCCCGGCCTCGGCGGCGTCGCGCTCTTCAGGCGCGAGCCAGCCATCGGCGTAGCCGCCGCTCTGAAGGAAGCTGGCCAGGGTGCCGAACTTGCGGAGATTGTAGTAGTGGTCGAGTACGACGTCGGCGGTGGCGAGCCTGTCGCTGTCGCGGGCCGTGGTGCGCGACACCCAGCCCTGGCGGCGGATGGCGACGGCGACGTAGGCCAGGAAGGCGGCGAGGGGATACCGTTCCTCGCCGTGGCTGCCGTGGGTGTACCCTTCGGCGTCGGTGGCAGCGGTGAGCGCGTCGTGGAGGTATTCGAGGGCGGCTGCGGCTGCCTGCGGCGACAGGCCGCCGAGGAAGTCCTGAAGGCAGTTGCGGCCAACCTGCTTATGCTCGCCGGTGACGGCGTGGCGGACCACGAAGGTCTCGGTGCGGTGGCGGGCCGTGTGGCAGTGGTCGCAGCGGGTGGCGTCGCCGTGGCGGTACTCGACGGGGCACGCCTCACCGGGCACGGTGCTGACGAGGGTGCCACCATCGACGACGGCGAGCTTGGCGATGAAGGCCCAGGGGCCGACGCGGGGGGCTTCACCGATGATGGTGACGGGGTAAGTGCGGTGGACGCGCTCTACCTCGCCGGTGATGGCGTTGCGGATGGGGTGGTCCACTGGCGCGCCGACGGACCAGGCGATGGGCGGGGTGCCGTACTTGGTGGCTTTCTTGTTGAGCTTCGCCAGGACGGTGGCGAGGGCGTCGAGATTGGCTTCGGGGATGTCGAAGAGGGTACGGACTGGCTCGGCGGTGGCGGGCAGGGCAGTGGCGACCATGACGGTCCTCCTGTAATGCGGCAGCCCTGCATGGTGCAGGGCTGCATCACGGCGACGGCGGGGTGAGGTGGTAATCAGTCGTCGGCGGCGTCCTCCTCCGAGGTGGGGTTTAGCTCGACGATGGTCTTCCAGCCGATGAACCGCTCACCGTCACAGACGAGAGTGGTGATGGGGCGGGGGTCGCGCTGCTCGGCCAGAACCGGTGGGCACCGGTAGGCCCAGCGCTCACAGCCGGCGTGTGAGTAGCGCTCCAGCCACCACCCCGCTCCGACGACGACGAGGTCGCTGGCGACTTCCTGCGCGCCGTAGCCGGCGTCGTAGGTGACGCCATGGGTCAGGGCGGCGAACTCCGCCCAGGTCAGGACGATGGAGCCGTCACGGCTGCCGACCCACTCGACATGGGAGGGCTGCCAGCCGGCGCGATGGAGCGCTCTAATCGTCTCGCCGAGCAGGCCAGGGATGAGGGCGGTGGTAGCGTCGCGGTGCGTCATAGGGGTTCCTCCTGACGATGGTGAAGCCACCGCAGATGTTGTTGACGGTGCCACCGTGTTGTGGCTGGAGCAACGGCAGCCGAGCCGCCTCTTGCACCTAGCCCCACGTGCCTACGCGGATGCCGGCGATGAGGAAGGCGATCTCGGCAGCGGTGGCGCGGGTCTGAGCGGCATCGGGCAGCAGTTCGCCGTCGGGGCCGACGAGCAGGTAGCGCCGGGAGCCGACTAAGGCTGACGGCAGCACGTTGAGCAGAAAGCCACTGCCCTCGGACCAGCCGAGGGCAGTGTTGAGGTCGTGGAGGAGGGCGCGCAGGGCGCGCTCAGTCAGGCGGCTCATCGTTGTCTCCTGTGGACAGGGCGGCGGCGGCGGCCTCATCGAAAGTAGCGAAGGTGCCGATGACGTGGGGGCCGTTGAGGGTGCGTATCCAGGCGCACCAGGGGTGCGTGTGGAGGATGCTGGCGATGTAGCCGGTGTGGCCGGCAGTGTCGGTGAGGAGGTAGCCGTAGAGGGTGGACGGTGGGCGGTCAGGGGGTAGCTGGTCGTCGGGTATGCGGGTGGCGAGCATGGCGTGGGCCTTTCAGGGGCGAGTGGGGTGTGGGTTGGCGGCGGCGTCCCTGTCGAGGGCGGTGGTCTTGAAGGGGCGCGTGATGGGGCTGGGCACGGCGACGGCATCGCTGTAGTAGAACACGACTACTCGATCTCCTGGTCGGTGAGGAGGGCCGCCAGCGCGTCGGCGTGGGCCGCCAGCGCGTCGGCCTTGGTGGCGTGGCGGGTAACCTCCGGTGGGTCGGTCAGGCCGACGCCGCTGGTCAGGGTGCTGTAACGGTGCTGGCCAGACGGCAGGCCGTAGTGGCGGAGGGTCAGCACCAGGCGCGTGCCGACCCAGTCTTGGGCGAGGGTGGCGCTGGGACGGGGCATGTCAATCCTCCTGGGCGTCGATGAAGGCGTCGAGCCGTAGCGCCTGGACAAGGACACGGGTCGGGACGAGGTTGCCGTAGACGACGTGGGACACGTTGCGGCCAAGCTCGACCTTGCGCTGCCACTGCCCGGCGTTGGCGTTGGCGATGGCGCGCTTGGCGGTGCCGACCATCGCGCTAGGTACCGGCGGGTAGTGGTTGTACGTCAGGTGATAGTGCAGCGCGCCGTCCAGGCTGTCGAACATGGCGATACCTCCGTCTGTAGTCGGGCAGCATCCCGGTTTGGCCGGCGGCCCTGAGCAGGATTGCCCTGGTGGCGGGCAATCCTGGGGTGCGCGGGTTAGGGGAGCGGGAGACCCTCTGCCCTCGCTCATGCGGTTGAGGTGATGACCCCTAGAGCTTCTCTCCGGTTGGTGGGGCTAGCGGCAGCACGTACAGGCGGATATTGCTGTCGTCGCTGCCGGCAACGCAGGTGGAGCTATCGGTGTCGTGACCCCACGGTTCGAAACTGAGGGCCAGCCCCTCGGCGCGGCAGAAGCGCCGCGCCGCCTTCGCGGCCTGGTCGCGGGTGCGGTGCAGGCCAGCCGTGTGAATGTTGCCGTCGTTGTCGATCAGGGCGAGGTACAGCATGGCAACCTCCTCTATATGGATGACTAGTCGGCGGCAGCCGCCACCGGCGCGGCGGCGGCAACGAAGGCGGCGTACTCGGGGCGCTTGCCGGCCAGGACGGCCTCCTGGCCCAGGTCGTGGGCGATGCGGCTGGCCAGCGTCAGCACGACGGCGTCGTTGGCCGGGGTGTCGTCGGCCAGCGACCAGACGCGGGCCACGCCGTCCTTGACCAGGCCGGCGGTGTCGCTCCACCAGTAGCCGGCACCGCCGGCGTCGATGGTCGCGCCGCCGAACTTGTCGGCCAGGCCGGCGGCGATGTCGCGGATGTAGCTCGCGTCAACGGGGGTGCCGTCATTGAGGTTGGTCGGGACGATAAGGTAGTAGCTGGCGGTGGGGGCGAAAGTCGCTGGCATGGCGTACACTCCTGGTGCTGAAGGTGGGAGCCGGAAGCCGTGAGCCGGGAGGGCGGCAACCCTCGCCGGCTCGTTGCTGTGTCAGGCGATGACAGCCTGGCGGCGCTGATAGAGGACGGTGGCGGTGTGGGGGTGTGGGTCGTCGGCGGGGCTGTCGAAGACGATGGCCCCGTCGGGGCGACAGGTACGGAAGGTGTAGCCGTCGGCGCTCAGGCCGTCGAGGATGGACAGCCAGCCACGGCGTGGGTTACGCCTGGCGTCGCCCCCTGGCTGGTCAACCGGGGTGTCGTCGAATTCGTGGGTGGTGGCAGCCCCCTGGCGGATGACGGTGATGGCAACGGTGGCGGGGGCTTCGACGCGGCGCGGGTCGTGGGTGAGGGCGATGCGCTTGATGAGGGCGGCGAGGTCGTCGGGGAGGCAGGCAACGAGATCGGGTGACGGCATGGCAGTCTCCTAACTGGTCGTGGTGGGCCTACACCGAAGAGGTGAGCCGCCTTGTCGGAGAGGCGGGGCCAGCTTGCTGGCCGTTGCTCCGCACCGGGTCTGGGTTTGCTGGCGTAGTCGCTGGTGAGCGTCGGTCAGGCAGGGGGCGGATGCGCGCTGTGTCGCGGTGGACTATCGTCGCCTTCAAGCGTGCTGCCGCTGCCGTGGCTGGCGTTGCGTAATCACCAGGGAGCTTCGACCTCCAGGTTCCGTGTCGGACCCTTGCTGTCAGCACCAGGGTGGACCCTGGCGACTGGCCGACGTGAACCGGGTTGGTCCCATGACGGTGCCGGTCTGGCCTATGGCCACTGCGCCCCGAACACTTGCGCCGAAGTGCCGGCCCCTGCCCGACCTGTGCCTTGGCGGTGGTTGTGCCGCAGCCATTCCTGGCTGGTGGCCCGCTGTCACTGGTTGTGCCGTGCCCATCCCGTAAGGCGCGGCGACCCTCTGGCTGGGGGTTGCTCGGGTATCTGGAGTTGTGAAGGACTGCACGCCGGGAGGGCGTGCCATCGCTGGCGCAGCGGCTCCGTGCCTGTCGTGGACCTGAGCCGCGCTGCGCGATGAGCGACCCCGATGGGTGAGCGCAAGCGGCGGCAGGGGAACCGGTGGCCGGTGGTCGGGCTGGCGATGTCAAGGTGCGCGAGGGCGGGGGTGCCGCCTGAGAAGAGTATACGACAATGTGCAGTGGATGTCAAGGCATAATGCAGTGTGACGCGGCAAGGTGTGGTGGTGGTACAGGGGGCGTGGTACTGGAGGCGGGGCGGGTCTGCCGGTGGTTGGGGCGGCGTCGCCGGTGGCGGCGGGGGTGCGATCTGGCCCTCTTCGTCGGGTAATTGCGGCGGCGGCGGCGGCGTCGAGCCGGTGGTGGGTGGGTGGTGTCTGTCGGGCCGAGCCGTGCTTGGCTGTCGCGTCGTGGTTCAGACGTGGTGCGGCAGGGCGCGAAGGCGATGGGGCGATTTGCCGCACCGCGACGGCGCAACGGGGCGGTGGGGTGTGGGGAGTGGGGTGTGGGGTGATTGGGGGTGCCTTCGGTTGGGCCCCCTCGGATGCAACCCGAACCACCCCCAACCACCTCGACCCCGACTAGCAGCGGGTCGGCGGGGCATGGCGGGGACGGCGTGGACCAGGCGACGCGACAGCAGCAACGCGCACTGCTCGCTATGCCGTTGTGGCGTGTAGGTCGGTTACCCGACCTGTGGCGATGCAGCAGCAGCGCCGCTGTTCGGTGCGGGCAGCGCCGAGGCGCTGCTGTGACGTGGCACTCGGCGATGCGCGGCAACGTGCTGGCGCTGCTCGCGTTGCCGGCTGCGCTCCGTCGCCTGTCGGCACGCGACGTGTGCAATGCGCACCGCCGCCGCCGCCGCCGCCGCCACGGGGCGAGGTGCAAACCGCGAGGGCGGCGCTATGCCATGCCATGCACGGGGGTCGGCCATGGCGACGGTGCGGTGCTGGCGACGCACCGCCACGCCACCGGCCTCGCCCTGGCTGGGGTGTGGGTGCGGAGGCTACCCCCTATACCTTTGCGGATGCGGGTGCGAGTGCTACGGCGGGGAGGTACGCTCACGCACACCCATTCCCCGCACCCCCGTACCACAACTCGCGACAGCAACTTGCGCCACCGCCGCCGCCAACAGGCAAGGGCAACACCACCACCCGCCCCACTGCGCCGGCCCCCACACCGAAACACTCGCGTCGGACAGGGGGCCGTGCCTCTTCACGCCGCCGCCGCATCGAGGGGGAAGGCCCATCTGACAGCCTACTCATCGCGCTCCCCACGGCTGGCCTTGGTATACCAGCCCGCGATGGCCAGCCCCACGCCGACGAGCACCAGCAACCCCCAGCGCAGTGTGTAGCGCGCCACAACTGTCTCCTGCCGCTCTAGCCAGCCCAGGAACGGGGGCACCAGGAAGACGACGATGAGCGCCAGCAACACCGCCACGCCAACCAGGAAGCCGCAGGCCAGGCGCATATTGGCAGCCCGCTGCTCCTCGCGTGTCATATCCTCGTAACGCGGCACGGCTCGCCCCCTTGTGTTGCTACTTGATGTAACTCCGCTGCAATGCGTAGCGGGTTGTTGCAATCGCCGCCGCCGCCGGGTATGGTTCGGGATTGACCCGCCGCCCACCTGGAGGCAACGATGCCTGGTCAGTCTGCCGCCTCTATCGCCAGCGCCATCCTCGCTGAGGTCGGCCCGCCGATGGAGCCTGCCGCTGGGGCGCGCCCCGTCTACGGCTATTTGCGGAAGAGCCTCGTCCTGCCCGGTACTGCCCCAGTATCGTTGGCCATGCAGGAAAATGCCATCCGCGACTACGCCCAGCGGCACGGCCTCTACGTCAGCCGCTGGTGGGCGGAGGTCGAGAGCGCCGCCGGTGAGCGCGCTGTCTACGACGCCATGCTGGCCAGCCTCGACGGCGGGGCCGGCGTGCTCTTCTACGACACCACCCGGCTGGGGCGCACCCAGAGCCAACTGCACGCTGTCTTCGAGGAGTTTCAGCTACTCGGCAAGCTGTTCGTGCCGGTCAACGACCCCGACCTGTCCGACCCGCTGCTGCGGGGTATCTACTTCGCGTTAGCGGCCAAGGAGCGTGAGCGGTTGCAGCAGCGCACCCGCGACGCGATGCTGGCGCGCTTCCGGCGCGGAGAGTGGCTGGGGATGGCTCCGCTGGGGCTGCGCCGCACCGACGACGGCGGCCTGGCCCACGGCAACGAGGCTGATCTGGCTCGCTACCACTGGCTCGTGGCCGAGGTGGCGGACCGAGGGCGCAGCGCCAGCCAGCTAGCGCGCCAGTTGACGACGGAGGGGGTCGCGCCACCGGGGCGGCCCCGTGCCGCTAATCGAGGCGTCTGGCTGGACGCAACGGTGGCGGACATCCTGCGCTCCCCCGCCTACCAGGGCTGGACCGCTTACCAGCCGATGCGCTGGGGGCTGGTGGGTGGCCGTCGCCGCAAGCTGCCCCTGGAGCCGGAGGCGCTAGCTGCCATCGCTGCCGACGTGCCCGGTTGTCTCGTCGTCGGGCACCGCCTCCTGGCCCCGTCGGCGCGCATCACGCCGGTCCTCACGCCGCAGCGGTGGGCACTCTTGCAGGCGCGGCTGGATGCTCACCGCGCTAGCCCGGCGCAGGTGGCGGAGCGGGAGCACGACGGTGGCTCGCCGCTGATCGGGCTGGTGCGCTGTGGCGGCTGTGGCCGGCGCTTGTCCTACTACCGGAAGGGGCGGGTCGGCTACGCCTCTCACATGCACTTCCGCTGCGCGCTGGGGCAACAGGCCGCCTCCCATGCCGCCTGGCAGCGGAGCGGCGGGGTGCAGGGTTGCGCCAACAACGCCAGCCTGCGCGCCGATGTCGTCGAAGAGATCGTCCTGGCGGCGCTGGGGCGCTGGCTGGGGCTGGCTGAGGGGGAGGCCGCAGCCGCCTTCGCACAACGCCTGGCGGCGGTGGATGCCGACGAGCAGGCCCGCCTGGTCGCGCAGCGGCAGCGGCTGGCGGCTGGCATCAGCCAGACCGAGGCGGAGGTCAAGGCACTGCGGCGGGCTGCGGCGCTGGCCGCGCAGCGTGAGGTGGATGGGGAGGCGCTGGCCGAGGACGAAGCGCCGGCCTACCTGGAGGGGCTGCTGGCTGAGGCGCGGGAGGCGCTGGCCGACCAGCGCGAGGCGCTGGCAACGCTGCCAGAGCCAGTGTCGGCCACCGTCGTGTCGGGGGAGGTGGCGGCGGCGTACCGGCTGCTGCTCGACGACTGGGAGTGCCTGAGCGGCCCAGACCAGCGGGTCGAGTTGGCGGCGATGGGGCTGGATGTGCGCTGGGACGGGCCGGCGCGAGAGGTGACGGTGCGCTGGAACCCGCTGTGGGAGGCGTTGCTGGGGTGGGCGCGCTGGCGGTTGCCGCGTGGGCGCTGGCCATCGGCGGGGGCTACTCAGGAGCCTATAGGAACATCGAGGAGGTCAGCCTGGCCGCGCCGCTGCTGACCGCCGGTCGGCACCTGCGTCACATGCATTTCGGCGACAGCAACCGGCTGGCGCCCGGGCGCGGCCACCTGAACTTCCCAGAGATCGTGGCGACGCTGGCCGCCGCGCACTATGACGGATTCGTCAGTCTGGAGATCGTCCAGCAGGGCGACAGCGCCCGCGCCGCGCGCCAGAGCATCACCTACCTGCGGGCGCTCGAATGACGGGTGATGCGTGGTGAGTGGTGAGTGGAAGCGGCGCGTGGACCAGCAGTCGAGTCTTTTTCAGGTAGGGGAGTGCGGTTGACTGACACCGGAGTAGCCGGGCAAGCACTCACCACGCATTACTCGTCACTCCGTTCGTGCTATGATCACGGTACTACCACGGCGCGCGGAATAGAGGCGCTCGCCCGGCGAGCGCAGGGGAGGGCACGGCACGATGGCGACCACGATGGCCGGCAATGTCCTGGGTGAGGTTGGGCGACGGGTTACGGAGCTTGACACGCCGGCGCTGGTGCTCGATCTGGAGATCTTCGAGCGCAATGTCGCCCGCATGGCGGCCCATTTCCGGCAAGCCGGCGTGAACTGGCGGCCGCACACGAAGGGCCAAAAGGTGCCCGCGCTGGTGCACAAGGAGCTGGCGGCCGGCGCGTTCGGCGCGACCTGCGCCAAGCTGGGCGAGGCTGAGGTGCTGGCCGACGCCGGCATCAGCAACCTGCTGATCGCCAACCAGATCGTCGGCCGGCAAAAGCTGAACCGGCTGATGGCCCTCGGCCGGCGAGCGTCGGTCCTGGTCGGACTGGACAGTGAGGCCAATGCCCGCGAGATCAACGACGTGGCGCTGGCCTGGGGCGCGCGCCAGGGTGTGCTGATCGAGATCGACAGCGGGATGAGCCGCTGCGGCGTGCCAGCCGGAGAGCCAGCGCTGGCCCTGGCCCGGGTCGTCGGCGCGCTGCCAGGCCTGGAGTTGCGCGGCGTCATGAGCTGGGAAGGCCACTGCATCCGCCTGCCGAATATCGATAAGCCGGCGGCGGTCGAGGCGGCGTTGCGGCCGGTGATCGACACGGCCGAGGCGATCCGTGCCGCTGGCCTGTCGTGCGAGATCGTCAGTTGTGGCGGCACCGGCACCTACCAATTCTCAGCCTTCGTGCCGGGCGTGACCGAGATCCAGGCCGGCGGCGGCGTCTTCGGCGACCTGACCTACCAGAACTGGGGCGTCGAGCATGAGCGCGCCATGTCGCTGCTAGCCACCGTCATCAGCGTCGGACCAGAGCGGTTCGTCGTCGACGCCGGCCTGAAGTCGGCCAGCGCCAATCAGAAGGCCCCCTGGCCAAAAGGCATCGACGGCGTCAAAGCGGTCGGCATGTCGGCCGAGCACATGACCGTGCGCCTGGAGACGCCGTCGCCCGTGCAGGTCGGCGACATCGTCGCTTTTGACGTCGGCTACACCGACACGACCGTCTTTCTGCACGATGTGCTGTACGGCGCGCGCGATGGCATCGTGGAGGCCGTCTGGACAGTCCTGGGGCGCGGCAAGACGCGCTAGTGGTCCGTCAGACGTGAAGCGCATGTTCGGCATCTGCGCCGTCACGACGGCCGGGTAGACGCTGACTACCCCGGCCGTCACACCGTGGCCGGCCGCCATGATGATGACGGTCGCGCCCGCCAGACGCGGGCACGGCAGAGCGGTGATGCCGGCCAGATGGATGGCCAGGACTTCGAGCCGGACGAGACTACCGGGCGGCTTTTTTTCAGCGTGGCCTGGCGGATGCGCGCGGCAGTGTCATCGCCGCCTGGTCAAGCGGCGCGACCCGGGCGGTCACATCCCGCAAGGACCGCCTGGGCGCGCTCGTCATCGACGCTGCAACTCTCGACTGGCCGTTCCAGCGCTGCCATCAGTGGATTTCCTCCGTCGCTGGCCTGCTCGTGCCTCGAACCTGGGCCGATCGGGCCACCAGCGGCCAATTGACAGGCCGGGATGCGCTAGCTAGGCTAGGGTCAGCACCTAGAACAGCGCCCCAACAGACAGGGACGCGCGCAGCATCGGGGCAGCCGCGCGCCGGAGGAGGCAGACCATGGGTGACAACGGCAAGCGCTTTGTTGAACCGAATGACGTTGAAACACAGGTGTTCGACTGGGGTACGATCAAGTGGCTGTCCGAGCCACGGGTCACGAACGCGCAGCAATTCAGCGCTGGCGTTGTCCTGCTGGCCCCCGGCAAGGGACACACCCGCCACAACCATCCGGGTGTCGAGGAGATCCTCTACGTCGTGTCGGGCCAGGGCATGCAGATGGTCGAGGACGAGCTGGGCCAGCCGGTGCGCCGACCGGTCATCGCCGGCATGATGGTCCACATTCCCGCCGACGTCTTCCACGAGACGATCAACACTGGCTGGGAGCCACTGAAGCTGATTGCCGTGTACGCGCCCCACGGACCGGAGGCACAATTGCGCTCGATGGAGGGCACAGTCGTGCTGCCGCCAGGCACCCTACCCAGCTAATTGCCTGCGGCGCGCAACCGCAACGGCCCCCTCAGCGCTCTAATAGATGACGCGCGCGAATGCCAATGATGCGCCCGACGGCCATGGCGAGATGCGCGAGGGTCACAGCAGTGGAGGGCTGGTGTGCCGACCGTCCTGATCGTCGACGACGACACCGACATCGTCGCCATGCTGGTGCAGGTGCTGCAGGATGAGGGGTACGCCGTCGTCACCGGCACTGGCGACGAAGCGCTGGCGCTGGCCGAGTCGGCGGCGCCGTCGGTGGTCTTGCTCGACATCATGATGCCCGGCATCGACGGCGTCGAGTTCGCGCGGCGGTTGCGGGCCAACCCGGGCACAGCCACACTCCCAATCGTTGCCATGTCTGCCTCGCACCGCCTGCGCGAGCGGGCCGGCCAGATGCAGGTCGACGATCTGCTGGCCAAGCCATTCGACCTCGACGATCTGCTGGCGGCCATCCAGCGCCTGCTCCGGCGCGTGGCGAATACCGGACCGGTCTCCGACTCGCCAGGGGTCGCCCCACCATCACTCTGAGGGCGTCAAGTCGCCCGCAGTGAGGGGTCCAGCCACCATCGCTGGCGGCATCTCGTCAATCTCGCCCGTGGCGTGGCCGGTGGCATGATAACCAGTACCGCCGCGATCAGTTTGTGGGGCGCTCGCCGTCGAGCCGGTGCGGCCAGCGTTGCCAGGGTCTCGCTGATGATTACTCGTGGCGCCATCACATCGTCGTCCCCCTGCACGGGTAGATGCGAACGCTCCGGCGCGGTTGACTCCTCCATGAGCGCGAGCATACGATCCGGCCGGCGGTGAGCCATCGGCGCGGGTGAGGTGAGCGTGGACTGGCTGTACGACGACTTCGTGGTCGGCCGGCAGGCGCTGTCGCCATCGCGCGCCATCACCACCGCCGACGTGGATGCATTTGCTCTCCTAACCGGCGACGCGCATCCACTGCACACCGATGCTGCCTTTGCCGCCGGCACCGAGTTCGGCGAGCGCATCGCCCACGGGCTGCTTGGCCTGAGCGTGGCGGCAGGGCTGCTCCACCGGCTGGGCATCATCGGCGCCGGCGTCATGGCGCTGGTGGGCATCCACGACTGGCAGTTCCTGGCGCCCGTGCGACTGGGCGAGACGGTCGCCGCGGCTGTCACGGTGCGCGAGGCACGCCTCAGCCGCCGCCAGCCCGACCGGGGCATCGTTACCGTCGAGGTCGAGGTGCGGCGGGGAGACGCCGTCGTGGCCCAGCGAGGCGCGTTGACGCTGCTGGTGCGTCGCCAGGGCGAGGGGGCGTGATGGGACTGCTGATCGGCGATGTCCTGCGTCGGCAGGCCGCGCCGACAGGGCGACCGCACCGGCCGGCCCTGATCATGGGCGACGAGGCCTGGACGTACCGGCGCCTGGACCAGACGGCCGACCGGCTGGCCAACGTGCTGATCGCGCATGGCGTCCGACCTGGCGACCGCGTCGGTCTGCTCGATCGCAACAGTCCGTTCTGGGTGGCAGCCTATTTCGCGGCGGCGCGCTGCGGCGCGGTCCTGACACCGCTCAACTTCTGGCACCGAGCCGGCGAGCTGGCCTTCGCACTCGACGACGCCGGCGTGAGTGTCGTGATCGCGGCCGGCGAGTACGCCACCGTGCTGGCCGAGGTCGCGCCACACGCGCCGAGCGTGTGCCACTGGCTCTGGTTCAACCGCGCCGGCGCCCCGGCTGACGCCGACCTGCACCGCCTGACCGAGCGCGCTCGCGCCGCGCCGCCGGCCGTGCCGCTCGACGAGCACGACCCGCACATCATCCTCTACACCAGCGGCACGACCGGCCGGCCAAAAGGGGCGATGCTCAGCCACCGGGCGCACGTGCTGCACGCCCACACGTTCGCCCTCAAGCTGCGGCTGGTCGAGGAGGATGTCTGGCTCAACCTCTACCCGCTGTTTCACACCGGCGGCATGGACTGCGGCGTGCTGCCGGCCTTCGTTGCCGGCGCGACGGTTGTGCTGCTGCGGCACCCAGAGCCGGATGCGATCCTGGCCGCGGTCGAGCGTCACCGCGTGTCTGCCTTCATGGCCGTGCCGACGCTGTGGCGGCGCGTCTGCGCCGTCGCCGCCACTGGCCGCTGCGACACGACCTCGCTACGGCGCACGGCCGGCTCGTCCGACGCAATGCCACGCGACCTGCTCGACGAGGTGCAGGCGCGCTTCCAGGCGCCGTACATTCAGACCTACGGTCTGACCGAGGGCGGCTGCATCCTGACGTACCTCGACCCAGCCGACGCCAGCCGCAAGCTCGGCGCCGCCGGCAAGCCGCACGTCACGTGCGATCTGCGCCTGGAGGCGGCGGACGGCACAGCGGTTGCCGCCGGCGAACCCGGCGAGGTCGTCGCCCACACCGAGCATGTCATGAGCGGCTACTGGAACCGACCCGAGGAGACGGCGCGGGTGCTGCGCGACGGCTGGCTGCGCACCGGCGACCTGGGCCGGCTCGATGAAGAAGGCTACCTCTGGATCGTCGGGCGCACCAAGGACATCATCATCAGCGGCGGCGAGAACATTGACCCGGCCGAGGTCGAGCGTTGCCTGCTGGAACACCCCGCCGTGGCCGAGGTGGCCGTCATCGGCCTGCCGGACCCGGAGTGGGGCGAGGCGGTGACGGCGGTGGTCGTGCCCGCACCGGGGCAGTCGCCGTCGGAGGTGATGTTGATGGCGTTCGTGCGCGCGCGCCTGGCCGGCTACAAGCGGCCGAAGCGCGTGGAGTTCGTGGATGTGCTTCCGCGCACTGCCTCGACCGGCAAGATCCAGAAAGCCATCCTGCGCGACCAGTTCCGCGACGAATAAGGCGCGAGACCGGCGGCTAGCCCAAACGGCGCCGCACGCGCCGCGCGCCGCGGCGATAATGGCCGTGGGCGGTCAGTTCACACGCGCCACCGCCCAGGCAACGACCACCGGGAGGAGCGACATGACCGACACACTGCCCCTGCTGCCGACGACGGTCATCGGCAGTCACGCCATTCCGAGTTGGATGTGGACAGCACTGAAGGCCGCGGATGCTGGCGAGTACGGACCGACTGACTCGAGCGAGACGTTCGATGACGCCGTCAAGCTGGCCATCCTCGACCAGACCGAGGCCGGCGTCGACGTCATCACCGACGGCGAGATGCGGCGCTGGTATTTCGTGCAGGGCTTCTACGACAAGATGGCCGGCCTGGAGTCGGTCGGCGTGCTGCGCAAGCAGGGGGTCTACGGCTACGACAGCGCGCCGCGCTATCGGCCGGTCGAGCGCATCAGCGTGCCGCACGGCCTGGGCATCGTCGAGGAGTTCCGCTATCTGCAGCGGCAGATCGCGCGCCAGGCGCCGGGCCAGCGCATCAAAGCCACCTGCCCGGGTCCGCTGACGCTGACGATCCACATCCAATTGCGCGATGAGCACCGTCACCTGTACGCCGACCGGCTGGCGCTGGCCTGGGAGTTCGTGCCGGTCATCAACCGCGAGTTGAAGGCGCTCGTCGCCGCTGGCGCCGACCACATCCAGTTGGACGAGCCGTCGTTCGCGATCATTCCCGGCACGCAGCAGAATTGGGTCGACATGTTCAACGCCTGCGTCGAGGGCGTGAGCGCCAAGATCTCGCTCCACGTCTGCTTCGGCAACCTCGGCAGCCGGCCGCGTGGCAAGCGTGAGTACGGCTGGATGTTCCCCGATCTGTTGGCGGCACGCTGCGATCAGTTCGTATTCGAGTTCGCCAACCGGGAGCAGAAGGAAGCGAACATCTACCAGTTCGCCGGCATCGACCGCGAGTTCGGCGTCGGTGTCGTCGACGTCAAGTCGTTCTGGGTCGAGCCACCGGAGGAGATCGCGGCCCGCATCCGCGGCTTCCTGCAGACGGTGCCGGCCGACAAACTCTGGATCACGCCCGATTGCGGCTTCTTCCAGTTGCCACGCTGGCTGTGCGCACTGAAGCTGAAGAACATGGTCGAAGGGACGCGCATCGTGCGGCGCGAGCTGGAGGGGCGCTAGGCAACTTGGGGCAGTCACAGGGGCATGCGCGATTGCCAACGTCCGCTGTTGGCCGCAGCTCCGGCCGCCTGTGACCGCCAAACTCTTATGCCGGGCTTATCTGCGGCTCATGTGCGGTTCACCCCTGCTCGCTATCCTGACTCTCGAACGGTGGAAGAGCAGCCGATGCCACTGGCGCCACCGTCTCGTGCAGGAGGCTGAGCGTGGGTGGGAAGATGGAGCAGGACCGGGCGGCAGTGGCCGCGTTGCACGATGAGCAGGTGCTGGCGGCGATCGCCCGCGGCGAACATCTGGCGCTGCGCGTGCTCTACGATCGGTATGCCGGGGCGGTCTTCTCGCTGGCGCTCAAGATGGTGGCCGACCGCGAGCTGGCCGAGGAAGTGACGCAGGAAGCCTTCTTGCGCGTCTGGCGGCACGCTGGCTCCTACGACCCGGCGCGCGGGCGAGTGCCGACATGGGTGCTGGGCCTGACCCATCACCTGGCCATCGACCAGATCCGCCGCCGCCAGGTCCAGGCGCAGCCGATGCCGGTCGGCGAGGACGGCGAGTCGCTGGCAGCCCACATCCCCGACCCAACCGTCGATGTCGAGCGCGATGTCTGGGGCGCCGAGCGGCGGCAGGTGCTGTCGCAGGCGCTGGTCCAGTTGCCGGCGCCGCAGCGCGAGGTCATCGAGCAGGCCTACTATCGGGGGCTGACCCAGGTCGAGATCGCGCAACTCGTCGGTATCCCGCTGGGTACGGTCAAGACGCGCCTGCGGCTGGGACTGCGCAAGCTGCGCACCGTCCTCCAGAGTCAGGGTCTGTCGCCCGCGACCGTCTGACCGCTCGGGTAGCTCACAGCGTTGCTGGTTGTCGCGTCACGTGCTGGCCGCTATGATCGGACCAGGCAGGGCGTCAGCAAGGCTGGGGGCAAATGACGATTGTGCTAATGAGTCTGCAGGGGGCGCTGCGCGCGATCGCCACGCGCTGGCCGGCGCTGGCGGCCACGGCCGCCTTCCAGGCCGCGGGCGCGAATGACGCCGATGGTGATGTGTGGGCCGCGGTGGACCTCGGCGACGTGCTGCTGGCCGGCGATGTCGAGCCGCTGCTAGCCTGGGCCGGGCGCGTCGGCCGCGAGGCGCGCGCGCGCCAGGTGACGCCGACCCGCTTCAGCGATGGCCTGTACGCACTGGCGGCCGTCATCTGCCGGCTGGCAGCCGAGGCGCTCGGTCAAGCCGAGTCGGCCGACCTGCTGCACAGCATCGGCGCGCCGATCCAGGCGGCGGCCCTGGCCGGCTATCTCGGCGCGGATGGGGCCACACCGATCGTGCGCCAGCCACCACGCGGCGGTGCCGGCGATTTGGCCGGGCGACTGGAGAAGATGGAGGCGCTGCATCGCATCAACAGGGCGGCCAATTCCAGCCTGCAACTCACCGCCATGCTGGATCAGGTCGTGGAGGCCGTCGCGGACGTCATCCGCAGCGACACCTGCTCGGTCTGGATTTACGAGGAGGATACCCACGACCTCGTGTTGCGCTCCGCACGCGGCCTCAACGCCAGTGCCATCGATGTCGAACGGTTGCGCCTCGGTCAGGCCATCACCGGCGAGGTCGCCCGCACGCGCAAGCCGATAGCCGCGCGCGACGCACCGATGCATCCCGCCTACGAGTATGTCGCCGCGCTGGGCGAAGGACGCTACCGGTCGCAGGTGTCCGTGCCCATCGTGCGCTACAGTGCCGATCGCCTGGTCGGTGTCATGACGCTCAAGACGATCAAGCCGCACGAGTTCACCAACGACGAGATTCGCTTCTTGACCACCGTCACCCACGAGCTGGCGATCGCCATCGAGAACGCCCAGCTCTATCAGTTGACTGACGCCCGCTTGCGCGAGAAGGTGCGCGAGCTAACGACGCTCCAGCGCGTCTCGGCGCGCATGGCCGAGACGCTCGATATGGGCGAGGTGCTCGACATCATCGTCTCGAACGCGGCGGAGCTTGGCGACGCGCGGCGGGCGACGATCTTCCGCCTCGACCGCGAGCATGGTGAGCTGGTGACGCTGGTGTCGCGTGGCGAAGAGGGCAACTTGCCGGCGGATGAGGCGGCCGTCGAGCGCGAAGTCATGGACGAAGTCGTCTTTCGGGCGAACCTGCCGACGCCCACTCAGGGACCTAATCTGGTGGGGCTGACGGCGGCGCAGCGGCCGGTCGACCGGGACTTCAGCATCTACGGGCTGCCCCTGCGCTCGCTGCGCGGGGTGCTGGGTGGCATCTGCCTGCACTACCGGGACGCGGGCGGGCCGACTGACGAGCAGTACCAACTCCTGGAGTCGTTTGCCAACGCGGCCGCGATCGCCATCGAGAACGCGCAGCTCTACGCTGATGCCCAGCGGAACCTGGTCATCTCAGGGGCACTGCTGCAGGAGATGCATCATCGGGTGCGCAACAACCTGGGTCAGACGGCGGCGCTCCTGAAGATGCAGCAACGCCGCATCGCCGAACCCAGCGCCGTGGCCGCGCTCGGCCAGAGTGTCGCCCGCATCCACAGCATCGCCGCCATCCACGATCTGCTCAGTCGGAGCGTCGTCGGCATCACGACCGCCAGCGACGTGGCCAAACGGGTCGCCGACGAGGCCGTGTCCCTGTTGCCACCAGGTGGTAACTACCGACTTCATGTCGAAGGCGGTGGTCCCGAGATCTCTGGCGAGCAGGCTACGTCGCTAGCGGTGGTGATCACCGAGGTGTTGTCGAACGCGCTGCGCCACGGATTCCGGGATCGGGACGACGGTGACGTCTGGGTCCGCAGTTGGGTGGAGGGTCCGAGCGTCGTGATGCAGATCGAGGACAACGGCCAGGGGCTGCCGCCCGGCTTCGCGCCCGAGCGCGAGCGGGGTCTGGGTCTCAGCCTGGTGCGCACGCTGGCGCAGAAAGACCTGGGCGGCCGGCTGGAGATGAGCAACCGCCCCCAGGGTGGCGCCCGGTCGACGATCACCTTTCCCTACCGTCCACGCCCGCAGCATGGCGGCCCGCGCCAGGGCGCACTGGTGGACCCGCCATGATACAATCCGGGCGTTCCGCCGCGTGAGACGGACGACGACCGCCTGGAGGAACAGGTCCGCCATGGCTAAGACGCCGTCACCTGACGAGGCCGGGCCGGCCAGTTCCACCCTGGCCCCCTGGTTGCTCCGGCTCTTCCATCGCGAGTATCATCCCGAGTCGGAGGTTCAGCGTCGGCATCGCCAGATGATTGAACTCATCTGGACCCGGAGCGGCATGGGCGAACGGTATTTTCTGGCCATGCAGCCCAAAGGAGTGACGTTCGGAGCGTTCACCCGCCAGGTGACGGAACTCGTCTGCCGTGGCGCGCAGGCGGGCTGGATCACCATCCACCTGCCACCCGCGCCGACGTTTGACGACGACGCCTATCGCATGGACATTCATGACCCGGAGCGCTTCGTCGCCGAGTTGGAGGCGCTCTTCGATGAACAGGCTCAGGCGCAGGCACGAAGGAGGAACCGGTCGTGAGCGACGGTCAGGTCATCCTGGTCGGCAGTGATTTCCTCGGCCGGGGCGATCAGCGGCTGGGCAGCGCCCTGGCCCGCGAGTTCTTCCGGGCGCTCGCGCGCCGGGAAGGCACGCCGCCGGCCGCGGTCGTGTTTCTGAATGCCGGTGTGCGCCTGCTCGTAGATGGCTCACCCATCCTGGCTCAACTGGAAGAGCTGGACAGCCAGGGCGTCGCCATCGTCGCCTGCCGGTCATCGGTCCAGCACTTCGACCTGGAAGACAAGGTAGAGGTCGGCGACAGCATGCCGATGACCGAGCTGGTCGACCTGTTGCTCGACCATCCGGTGCTGACGCTCTGAGCTGACCAGGTCTGGCCGACCGCCAGTCCGGCGCGCAACGCGCACGGTTCGCCGTCGTTGACTCGCTGGCAGGCGGCGCCTTGTCGCCCGCCGCATCGGGGCGCGTGAGATCAAAGGGGCGCTGGCCGTGCTGGTCCGGATCCTGATCGTTGTGATCGTCGGAGCGCTGGCCGTGCTGGGCGGCAGTGCGGCCGTCATCGCCTCGACGGTGCTGCTGACGCCAGAGCGGCCACGCCCACCCACCGCCACACCGATCGTCGCCGAGGTCGCTGTGCCGACCGCGACACCCCGTGGCAACGGGCCGCTGATCCCGACACCGACCCAGCCACCGACGCCCACCGCTGTACCGCCGACGCCGACGCCCGCACCGTCACCGACGCCCGCGCCAACCGCGACCGAGGAGCCGCCGGAGCCACCGACGCCGACCCGGCCGCCCGCTCCGCCACCCAAGCCAGCCGCCACGATGACCACGCCGCCGAAACTGGCCCCCACGGCGACGGCGACCGCGAAACCAGCGGGTACGGCCACCGTGCCCGCCAAGCCAACCACCATCGTCACGGCGCCGGCCAAGCCGGGAGGCGCCCCCACGGCGCCACCCAAGACCTCCGCTCCGCCGACAGCGCCAGCGAAGCCCGCCAGCACACCGACGGCGGCGACCAAACCGGCCGGCACGGCCACCGCGCCGGCCAAGCCGGCCACCTCGCCGACGGCCGCGACCAAACCAGCGGCGACACCCGGCGGCGCTGCGCCGACACGGACACCCACGCGCGTGGCGCGGCCCTGAGCGTCAGGCGCGGCGGCGGCGGCGCCGGCCCGGTCACATCTCAGGTATAGTAGCGGCGGCCCGCGCCGGCGCGGTCGACGATGGGCCAGGCCGGCGCGCGACGATCAGCAGCGCATGAGGAGCAGGCGGTGAATATCCACGAGTACCAGGCGGCGGCCATCCTGGAGCGGTACGGCGTGCCGGTCAACGCCGGCCGCCTGGTGACCACGCCGGCCGAGGCGCACGCGGCGGCCGAGGCGCTCGGCCGCGTCGCTGTCAAGGCCCAGGTCCACAGTGGCGGCCGGGGCAAGGCCGGCGGCATCAAGCTGGCGACGACGCCGGCCGAGGCCGAGCAGGTCGCCGAGCGCATCCTGGGCATGGACATTCGCGGCCACACCGTCCACAAGCTCCTAGTCGTGCCAGCGGTGTCCATCCAGCGCGAGGTCTACCTGGGCGCCATTCTCGACCGCGCCAATCGCTGCGTCACGCTGATGGCCAGCGCTGAGGGTGGCATCGACATCGAGGAGGTCGCCGCGACCACGCCGGAGAAGATCATCCGCGAGCAGGCCGACCGCGTGCTGGGCCTGCATGACTTCCAGGCGCGTCGCCTCGCCTTCCGTCTCGGCCTGGAGGGTCCGCTCGTCGCCGGCTTCGTCCAGATCGCGAAGGCTGTCTTCGCCGCCTTCGTTGGCGAGGACGCCTCGCTGGTCGAGATCAATCCGTTGATCCTGACCGACGACAATCGCTGGCTGGCGCTCGACAGCAAGATCTCCATTGACGACAACAGCCTCTTTCGCCAGGTGGACGCCGAGGCGTTGCGCGACCTGGCTGAGGAGGAACCGACTGAGATGGCGGCGCGCGAGTACGGCATCAGCTTCGTCAAGCTCGACGGCAACGTCGGCTGCGTCGTCAACGGCGCGGGCCTGGCGATGGCGACGATGGATGCTATCAAAGGCAGCGGCGGTGAGCCGGCGAATTTCCTCGATGTCGGCGGCGGCGCCAGTGCCGACCGCGTCACCCAGGCGCTGCGGCTAGTGCTGGCCGACCCGAGGGTCAAGGCGGTGCTGTTCAACATCTTCGGTGGCATCACCCGCGGTGACGCGGTGGCGCTCGGCATCAAGCAGGGGTTGAGCCAGATCGAGACCGACGTGCCGATCGTCGTCCGCCTTGTCGGCACCAACGCCGCGGAAGGCCGGGCGATCCTGGCCGACGCCCACTTGATCACGGCGACGACGATGAGCGAGGCAGCGCGCAAGGCAGTCGAGGCGGCCGCTTCGCGGAGTAATGAGTAATGCGTGATGGGTAGGCGACAATCGCACGCATCACTCATCATTCATCACTGGAGGACGTGGTGAGCATCCTGGTCGACAAGCACACACGCCTGCTGGTGCAGGGCATCACCGGCCGCGAAGGCTCGTTTCACACCACGCAGATGGTCGAGTACGGCACCAATGTCGTCGCCGGTGTCACGCCCGGCCGACGCGGGCAGGTCGTGGCCGGCGTGCCCGTCTACAACACTGTCGCCGAGGCGATGGCTGAGCAGCAGCCGAATGTCAGCATCATCTACGTGCCGGCGCGCATCGGCGCGGCCGACGCCATCCTGGAGGCGATCGACGCGGCCATCCCGCTGATCGTCTGCATCAGCGAAAACATCCCGATCCTGGACATGGTGCGCGTCTACGACCGGCTGGAGCGCAGCGGCTCCCGCCTGATCGGCCCCAACTGCCCCGGCCTGATCACACCCGACGAGGCCAAGGTCGGCATCATGCCCGGCTTCATCCACCGGCGCGGCAATGTCGGGCTGGTGTCGCGCAGCGGCACGCTGACCTACGAGGTCGTCAACGCGCTGACCGAGCGCGGCATCGGGCAGAGTACGGCTGTCGGCATCGGCGGCGACCCGGTCAACGGGCTGCGCTTCATCGACGTGCTGGCGCTCTTCCAGGACGATCCGGAGACGGAAGCGATCGTCATGCTCGGCGAGATCGGCGGCACCGACGAGGAGCAGGCGGCCGCCTTCGCCGCCGCGCACGTTACCAAGCCGATCGTCGGCTTCATCGCCGGCCAGACGGCGCCACCCGGCAAGCGCATGGGCCACGCCGGCGCCATCATCTCCGGCGGCACCGGCACGGCCGCCGAGAAGGTACGGGCGATGGACGCGGCCGGCATCCGCGTCGCCAACACGCCGGAAGGTGTTGCCGAACTCGTCGCCGAGCTTGGCTGAGGAGGTCCGGCATGCGGCCGATCATCGGTGTGACGCCGTCAATCCGCGAGCTGATCTGGGCCGGCGGACTGACGATGCCGGCGGCGGTCGGCTGGAGCAGCTACAGTCGCGCCGTGGCCGCGGCCGGCGGCGTGCCGGTGTTGCTGCCCCCTGACGGGCAGGGCGTCGACGAGGTGCTGGCCATCGTCGATGGGCTGCTGCTGTCGGGCGGGGCCGATCTCGACCCGGCGCAGTATGGCGAGGCAATCGCTCATCCGACCGTCTATGGCATCGACGCCGACCGCGATGCGTTCGAGTTGGCGCTGACGCGCTGTGCGGTAGCCCACGATCTGCCGCTGCTGGCCGTCTGCCGCGGCATCCAGGTATTGAACGTCGCCCTCGGCGGCACGCTCTATCAGGACGTGCCTGACCAGCACCCAGCCCATCAGCAGCACAGTCAGACCGCCCCGCCGAGCGAGCCGCACCATCCGATCCGGCTCGCCCCGGACAGTTGCCTGGCCCGCCTCTACGACGCGACGACAGTGGCGGCCAACTCCTTCCACCACCAGGCGGTGAAGGCGCTCGCGCCGGAGCTGCGCGCCGTTGGCTGGGCGCCGGAGGGGCTGGTAGAAGGCGTGGAGCGGCCCGGCAGCGCCTTCTGCGTCGGCGTGCAGTGGCATCCGGAGGCCATGTTCACTGTCCATGTCGAGCACCAGCGCCCATTCGCTGCGCTAGTGGCGGCGGCCGGCGCGCGGCGCGACGCCCTCAGCCCAGGCGGCTGAGCGGCAGCAGTCCCAGCGCCACCAGCAGCGCCACCAGCAGCGGCTGGTGGATCAGGTAGATCGGCAACGCGTGCCGGCCGAGCCAGCTGAGCAGCCGCACCGGCGGCGTGTCGGCCAGGTCGGGCAGCGGCAGGCGACGGCCACCGGCATAGGCGACGTTGCCCAGCGCCAGCCCGAGCAGCACGACGCCGAACCAGGGGATGAGCGGGAAGTAGTCGACGGTCGCGAAGCCGGGGTAGCGCAAGCCCAGCCAGACCAGCCAGGGCGTGTCGACCAGTGTGTTGGCGATCGGCCCGCCGGCCGCCAGCAGCGCCAGCCCCGGCAGCGCGTTCCACATGCCCAGCGCCATGAACGGGTAGGCCAGCACCATCGACACGCCGATCAGGTGCAGAATGCCGAAAACGACGACGCCCTCCGGCACGGCAAAGAACGTGACCGCCGTCACCAGCAGGCCGGCGCCGAAGACCATCAGCGCCCGCCGGAGCTGCCGCGACCAGATCTGTCGCACCTGCCCGCGGGCGCGCAGCCGCTCAGCCCGCACCTGCAATGACACGCCGACCAACAGCAGGAACAGCGAGGCGGTCGCCCGCTGGAAGGTCTGCCAGAGCGGGCCGTACAGATCGATCGACGGCGCGATGTCGTAGGAGACCAGGTCCCAGACCAGGTGGTAGATCACCATCATGACGATGGCGACACCGCGCGCCGCATCGATTTCCCAGTAGCGGCTGCCCGCTCGCCGTCCCTCAGCGGTCACGGGTCACGTCGACGCCCACAGCGACCGCAGGTGTTCCAGGCCGGCACGGGCGGACTCGGCGTCAAGGCATTTGGCCTCGATTGACAGCCGGCCATCGTAGCCAGCGTCCTTGAGTGCCGCCAGATACAGCGCCTGCGTCTGGCCGGGACCGGGGCAGAGCCGGTCCGGGCCGGCGGTGTGGGCGTGGCGCAGCCAGGGCGCCGCCAGACCGACACCGTTGAGGCCCTCGCCCTGGCGCTCAATGTGGTAGTAGTCGCACAGGCAGCGGATCGCCGGCCGGTTGACGCGCAGCGCCAGCGCGTAGCCCTCGACGACGGTGTGCAGGATGTTCGTCTCGTCGGGGTTGATCGGCTCGATGACGATCGTAATGCCGGCCGGCTCGACGACGTCGGCGACCTGGTGGCAGAAAGCTTCGAGTTGATCCCAGGCGGTGCGCATCGACCAGCCAGCCGGAACATGCCGCGACGGGCCGCTGCCCCAGTTGATCGTCTGCACGCCGACCTCGGCGGCGCGAGCGACGATCACCTCCAGGTAGCGCTGCAGTGCGGTGCGATCGACCTCCGGTCCGGTAACCTTGAGATGGCCCGGAATAAAGCCAGCGATGGCCTCCGTCGGCACCGGCGCGGCGCGCATCCGATCGCGCACCGGCCGCCAGTCGACCTCTCGCTCGAAGGGCAGGAAGGCGCTGCCACCGCGCTCCAGGTAGTCGTATCCGGCGCGGGCGAGATCATCGACACGTAACTCGTCGGAGGTGCAGAAGCCGAAGCGCATACGATTCCTCGGGAGTGATGCGTGATGAGGGGAACGAAAGCGGTGCTCGGCCGGTTGGCAGGTGTCAGTGCACCAGGCCGAGGTGCTCGTCGATCTCGCGCTGGTAGGCATCAACGGCGACGGCCTCGACCTCGTCGATGGTGACCGGTCGGTTGAGCACGCTCGACTCCTTGATGGCATAGACGAGGGCGACGGCGCGACGGCCGACCTCGCCGTCGACCTCAGGCCGGGCGCCGATCTGAACGCACTCGGCCAGTTCATGGTACTCCAGCGCCAGCAGCTTGCGGTCGGTAGCCGGAAATTCGAAGCTGTAGGTCCACGGTCGCTCACCGCCAAAGAGCGCCGCCGCTACCGGGCTGAGGCGGTAGCTGGGCGCGTATTCCAGCACCCGCTCGTCCTGCACGTCGGTGCCATCGTCCAACACCAGGCGCACCGGCCGGCCATTGCGATCGCCGGGCGCGGTGATCGAGCCTTTGGTGCCGAAGACCATGCGATGACCGAAGGGTAAGCCGTGGCCGGCGTGGTGGAAGACCCACTGGCCGAGCGCACCGTTGCGGAATGCGATCAGCGCGAAGATGGCATCTTCGCCGGTAGCCTCGACCGTCGGCGGCAGATTGGCGGCCCATTTCTCGTAGAAGCCGCCAGGGCCGGCAGTGCTGCGCACGACGCGAATCTTCTCGTAGAGGCGCGCCTTGCCGTACGCGTAGTCGGCGTCACCGAAGTAGTACTGGAGGATATCGGCATTGTGGACACCGGCATCGAGCGTGATCGTGCCCATCAGCTTCTGGTGTCGCCAGGGGGTGATGAACAGGTTGTCGCGTCCACCAACGCTGGTCTCCATGACGAATTGGAGCATGCCGATGGCGCCGTCGTCGAGCAGCGCCCGCACCAGCCGATTGATCGGATCACGCCGGTAGTTCTCCGCCACTGACAGGATAGCGCCACTGCGTTTGGCAGCGGCTATCACCTGATTGCAGCCTCGGATCGTCAGCGCCAATGGCTTCTCGCACAGCGTGTGCAGCCCGAGATCGAGCAGGGCGGTGGCAACCTTGTGATGCGAGCCAGTGTCGGTCGTGCAGTCCGCGGCCGCCAGTCCCTCCGCCTCACGCTTCATCTGTGCCATGTCGGTGAAGACGATCGGCCGCGTGCCCAGCAAACCCTTGGCCTCGTCGGCCAGTTCTTCTGCATTCTGGCGGTTGAGGTCGCAGACCGCCGTCAGTTCGACATTCATGAAGTCCGACCGCGACAACTCAGCCAGGCCCGCCAGGTGACGCCGGCCCATGCCGCCACAGCCCACGATTGCCAGCTTGACACGATCGGCCATCGGTTTCCCCCTGTTGCGCTCGGTGTCGGTGGGTGACGCATTCTCCCGACGCTATCTTGGCCGCATGGGCGGGCCACGTCAACCGCGTGCTGGGTGCTGGCGTGGATCGTCGGCCGTGCTGGTTCCATCCCTGCACGCACCGGAGTGGACCGGGTCGACCCCAGCACCCGGCGCCCAACCGACGGCCGCCTTGTGCTATCATCACCGGTTGGCCCGTGGCTTCAGCAGGAGGAGGGCATCTATGGCCGCTGCCCACGCCGACGACCGGCGCATTATGGTCAAGGGATCGCCGTTCAATGCCGAGGCGGTGACCGAGGCGCTCGACGGCCTCATCACGCCGATCGAGGACTTCTACGTGCGCAGCAATTTCCCACTGCCGGAGATCGACCTGGCCGCGTACCGGCTGACGGTCGACGGCCTGGTCGAGCGGCCGTTGCGCCTCAGCCGGGGCGACCTGGCGGCGCTGCCCAGTCGGACGCTGCCGGCGACACTGGAGTGCGCCGGCAACAATCGGACGCTGCTGGCGCCCATTCCCGAGGGTGAGCCGTGGTCGGTTGGCGCGGTCAGCACCGCCACCTGGACGGGTGTGCCGCTGGGCGTGGTGCTGGCCGAGGCCGGCGTGCGGCCTGGCGCGGTCGAGGTGCGCTTCGAGGGAGCTGACAAGGGCGTGCCGCGCAACCGGACCGAGACGATGCATTTCGAGCGGTCGTTGCCGATCGAGCACGCGCTAGCCGGCGAGGTGCTGCTGGTGACGCACATGAACGACGCGCCGCTCACCGCCGAGCACGGCGCGCCGCTGCGGGTGCTAGTGGCCGGCTGGTACGGCATGGCGGCGGTCAAGTGGCTGCAGCGGATTGACGTGCTGGATCGCCCGTTCGAGGGTCACTATCAGGTGCGTCAGTACGTTTACGAGCGGCCGGGCATTCCGGAGAAGCCACCGGTGCGGTGGATGCGTGTCAAGTCGCTGGTGACGAGCGTGACCTCGGGCGCCACGGTGGCAACCGGGCCGCACGAGCTGCGCGGCATGGCCTGGTGCGGCGACTCCGCCGTCGCCGGGGTCGAGGTCAGCGTCGACGCCGGCGCCTGGCAGCCGGCCGAGTTGCTAGGCGATGCGACGCCGTACACCTGGCGATCGTGGCGCTACCAGTGGGTCGGTGCGCCGCCGGGCCGACACTCCATCCGCACGCGGGCGACCGACGCGCGCGGCAACGTCCAGCCCGACCAGCCCGACTGGAACCGCCTCGGCTACGGCAACAACGCCGTCCAGGTGACACTGGTGACGGTGCGGTAGGTGGCCGAACCGCATATAGTAGGACCGGCAGCGCAGTGTGGTTGGCCGCGCGCGGGCGGCGATGGGAGAGGCCAGCGGTGCGATTGAGCCGGTTTGCGATCTATGCCTGGGGCATCGTCGTTTACAACGTGGCCGTCATCCTGTGGGGCGCGTACGTGCGGGCCAGCGGCTCGGGCGCGGGTTGCGGCAGTCACTGGCCGGTCTGCAACGGCGAGATCGTGCCGCGGGCGGCGCCAATAGAGACTGTGATCGAATTCAGCCACCGGCTGACCAGCGGCCTGGCACTGGTGGGCGTGCTGGCGCTGATCATGTGGGCGTTCCGCGCCTTTCCTGGCGGCAGCCACGTCCGGCGGGCAGCGGTGTTCTCCGGCGGCATTATGCTGCTCGAGGCGCTGCTGGGGGCCGGACTGGTCCTGTTTGGCCTGACGGCGAAGAACGACTCGGTCGCGCGCGCCATCGTCATGGCCATCCACCTCGTCAACACCTTTCTGTTGCTGGGTGGGCTGACGCTGACCGCCTGGTGGGCGTCCGGAGGACGCCCCATGCAGCTGCGCGGCCAGGGCGGCCTGGCCTTGGCGCTGGCTGGTGGTGTGCTGGCGGCAATTGCACTCGGCGCGACGGGTGCGGTCACCGCGCTGGGCGACACGCTCTTCCCGGCCGGCTCGCTGGCCGAGGGTATCCAGCAAGATCTATCGCCGACGGCGCACTTCCTGGTGCAATTGCGGGTGATCCATCCAGTGCTGGCGGTGCTGGTCGGCGCCTACGCGGTCGCGATCGGCGTGGTATCTAGCATCCTGCGCCGCGGCGACCCGACACGGCGGCTGGCGCTGCTGCTCGGCGGCGTCTACCTGGCGCAATTGGCGGTCGGCGTGGTGAACCTATCGCTGCTGGCGCCCATGTCGCTGCAGATCGTGCACCTGCTGCTGGCCGACCTGCTGTGGATCACGCTGGTGCTAACTGCCGCCACAGCCCTCGCCGCGCCGATGGCAGCAGCAGACACTGGCGAGCGCGTGCCCGAGGCGGCCTGGCAGCGGGACAGCGGCCTCGGACGGCCCGTCTAAACCGAAGCCCAGACGGGATGCCCAGGCCACCGCAGGGGCGGTTCGCGAACCACCCCTACGATACGCAATACGAAGTATGCTATTCCCATGCGCGCTTCGGTATAGGCGCGCCACACCCGAGCCAGGTCAAAGTCGACAATCTTGGTCTACATTTGCAGCGCAGTCCGCTGTCTGCTAGACTGCGACCAAACCGCAGCGCCGTGGAGGCCGTCCTGGTTCCGGTTGCTCGGCTGAGCGGCGTGCGTTCGGCACGTCACGTGTGGCGCCGAGGTGTGTCATGGCCGTGGGCGTTGGGTCGCTGTCCAAACTGACCGGTTTCCTCGGTGTGCTGGCGCTGCTGTCGTCGCTGCTGGCGCCGGCCGCTGCCGTGCCGGCGCCGGCTGCTGGAGCGCCGCTGTCGCCGGCTGGCACAGCCAGTGAGCAACACGCCGCCGCCACCGCGATCAGCGGGCAGGTCTTCATCGACACCAACCGCAACACACTCGCCGATGGCGGCGAGGCCGGCGTCGGCGCGGTGACACTCTTTGTCGACATGGACGGCGACGGCGTGCGTGGCTCGGCCGACCGGACGACGAGTACGAGTGAGTCCGGCGCCTACGCACTGCCGGTGGCGGGTGGCACGGGCGTCGTGTGCGTCGAGCCACCGTCACACCTGACACCGCTCGCACCGCGCTGTCGCTTCGCCCGCGGCGAGGCGACCGACTTCCCCCTCGTCACCATCCCCGGCGGCTGTGCCGCGGGTGCGCTGATGGCGCCCATCGGGGCGATCGCATTGCGCGATGCCCCGAACCGCTTCTATCGTCCCCTCGACCTGATCGGCGCGAGCGCAGCACCGCCGCCGGCCGGCTCGCGACTGGAGTACCACGGCGCCACGCTCGTGACGCTGGTGCAGCGCGATGAGGTCGTGGCAACCCGGATGCTCCTGTCGGCGGCGGCCTCGCAGCAGGCCGATCTGGTGCTGCGCCTGCGCTACCAGCGGAGCTATCAGACAGTCGAGCACGTGCGGGCTGCCGGTGGCGCCGTGGCGCGGATGGCCGACCCGACCGCGCCACTGCCGGTCGACTTCGCTGCCGTCGACCGCGACGGCGAGTTGCTCATCTCCGGTCTGCCGCGGGACGCCGCCGGCCGCTATCTGGACCTAACCGTCGAGACGCGCATCACCGCCGACCGTGGCTACCTGACGGCCGGAGCCGGCATCGCCGGGCGCGTCGTCGACGGCCGGCTGACACCAGTCGGCAACACCTGCGGCGACGGCAGCGACAGCGTCATCGCGACCGGCCTGGGTGGCCCGCGACCGGGCGCGCAGCCGGTGTTCGAGGCAGTCCTGATCGTCACCACAGCGGCCGACGACGGACCGGGATCGCTGCGGCAGGCGCTGACGCGAGCCAATGCCACGGCTGGCCACGACACCATCATCTTCGGCATCCCCGGCAGCGCCCCGGTGATCGCTCTCGCCAGTCCCTTGCCGCGCCTGACCGGCCCGGCCACCGTCGACGGCACGACGCAGCCGGGCGGTGTCACGCTCGACGGCGCGCGGGCCGGCCCGGCCACCGCCGGGCTGGCACTGGGCGCTAGCGGCAGCCTCCTGGGGCTGACTATCCGCGCTTTCACCGGTGACGGGGTCGTCCTCGACGGCGACGCGGCCAGCCTGGAGCGCCTGACCGTGATCGGCAACGGCGGCCACGGCGTGGCAGTGCGTGGCAGCGGCGTGACGATCGCGCAGGCGGCTATCGTCGACAACGGCGGCACGGGCATCGCCATCACCGGCGGCGCGAGCGCCACCGTGCGCGACAGCCGCCTCGCCGGCAACGACGGCCTCGGCATCGACCTGGGCGACGACGGCCCGACGCCGAATGACGTCGGCGACGGCGACAGCGGACCGAACGGACTTCAGAACGCGCCGGTTGTCGTGCGGGCTACGCCCGACAGCGGGGGCCTGCGGCTGGAAGGTTTGCTCAACAGCGCCGCCGGCCGCGCCTTCACCCTGGAGTTCTTCGCCGCCGCCACCTGCGATCCAAGCGGCTATGGCGAGGGCGACACGCTGGTCGGCCGAACAAGTCTCACGACCGCCGCCAACGGCGTCAGCCGCTTCAGCCTGGTGCTGCCGGTGAGCGTGCCCGAGGGTCACCTGATCAGCGCTACCGCCACCGACGCAGCTGGCAACACCTCCGAGTTTGGCCGCTGCGCCGTCGTCTCGCCACCGAATGACACCTGGGCTGGCGCGGAGGTGTTGGCGCTGACACCGGTCGGCGCCGGTGCGTTCGAAGGCGCCGCTAGCCGCTACCTCGACCGGCCGGGTCAGGCGCGCTGGTTCAAGTTCGCGGTCCAGCCGAACAGTCGGGTGATCGTCCGGCTCAGCCACCTGCCGGCCAACTACGACCTGGCGCTGTACAAGGACATCGCCGACGCCTACCAGTCGCTGGCGACGCCGGCCGACCTGGCGCGGCT
>JADLAZ010000254.1 GCA_020849725.1 Chloroflexota bacterium | reverse complement strand
GCTTTCACGACAACGCCCTGACCGTCGATCCGGAGACCGGCCAGGCAGTGCGCCGGATTCTGTCGCCGGCGCCGATCATCTTCAAAGGCTCCGGCTGTTACATCACTGACAGCCGGCCGTCGTCGGCGTCGTCGGAGAGCAGCGCCAGCGCCAGCAGTTCGACCACCGAGAGCAAGCCCGCCGCCAACACGACGGATAGCGCCACGGCCACGCCGGCCGCTAGCGCCGCCACCGAGAGCAAGCCAGCGACCACCGGCGCCACCGCCAGCACCGCCGCCACGCCGAAGAAGGATGCCGCCGCCTAGCGCGCAGCGCCGTGGCCGGCGGCCGCTCGTGATTACGGCGCCACCGCCGGCGTGGATGCAGCCTGCAGGACTGCCGTCAGCCGGTCGGCGATGATCTGCTCCTCACCCGGATCGATCGTGTCCGGGGTGATGAAGATGCCGTCCGGCCCGGCCGGGGTGACGACGATGCCCGGCTCGCCCTCCCACAGCGCCTGGCGCACCTGCTCGCCGGTCAGCCCGGCGCGCGCCGGATCGAAGCGCAGGTGCAGGCGCGGCGTCGGCTGGCCGGCCTCGTTGGGAAAGGCGCGCTCGGCCGTGACGCCGGGCAGCGCGCCGAGACGATCGCACCAGAACTGCACCGTCGCCTCGAAGCCGGCCAGACGCGCGGCGTGATCCTGGACGATGTACAGCTCGACGGCCGTGAGGAGGCCCATCATCTCCTCCTTGCCGACCTTCATCGGCCGACCCAACCGCTGATGCGGCGCGCCATTGGCAGCGCAGGCGGCGATCAGGTCCGGCCGGCCGACGACGAAGCCGCTCGACTGCGGCCCGCGCAGGTCCTTGCCGCCACTGAACACGGCCAGGTCGGCGCCCAGGTCGCGCGTGTAGCGCCACAGATTCTCGACCGGTGGCAGTTGCGCGGCGCCGTCGACGATGACCGGCAGGCCACGCGCATGGGCCAGCCGCACGACCTCCGACAGCGGCAGCGCACCCCGGCTCAGGTGCTCGCCAGCGATATACAGCACCGCCGCTGTTTGCTCGCTCATGGCGGTCTCCAACTCCCCGGCGAGCGTCTGGTTGACGTTGCCGATCTCGACCAGTGTCGCGCCAGCCAACTCGACGGCCGGAAGGTAGGGGATGCGGTGCGCCCGATGGACGATAACCTCGTGGCGTGACGGGCGGCGGTGCGGCAACCCGGCGATCACCTGCAGATCGCCGCCGGTCATACACGCCAGCGTCGCCAGGAACAAGCCAGTCGACGCGCCAGTGCAGACGTAGGCGGCCTCGTTGCGCGTCAGCGTGGCCAGTCGCTGCCCGACCGCCGCCTGCAGCGCGTGCATGTCGACGTAACTGCCGGCCGCCTCGCGCATTGCCGCCAGCACCGGCTCGGACATAAGCGAGCCGCCAAGGCGGGTCAGGCGCGCGGTGGCATTGATGATACGGCGCACGCCGAGGTCTTCGTAGCGGGCCATGGTCGCCTCCTTCCGCCAGCGGCGGTCGTGCCGGTCGCGCGGGGTTGCCGAGCGATCCTATGCCGCTGGCGCGGTCTGTCAAGGCCCGACGCAGGCAATGGACACAGCGCCGCCTTGACGGCTGCGCGCCGGGCGGCTACAGTCGCGCCACTGCAATTGATCGGTGGTCCAGCGGCATAGCCTGAGTGCCGCGGGGAGCGAGCATGGCGCGCGTCGTTCTGCGAGATATCAAGAAGAGCTTCGGCGACGTCGTCGTCCTCGGCAATCTCAACCTTGAAGTCGCCGACCGTGAGTTCGTGACTCTCGTCGGCCCGTCCGGCTGCGGCAAGACGACGACGCTGCGCGTCATTGCCGGCCTGGAGAAGGTCGGCGACGGCTCTGTCCTGTTTAACGATGAGCCAGTCGAACACCTGTCGGCTAACCAGCGCGACATTGCCATGGTCTTCCAGAGCTACGCCCTCTACCCGCACATGAACGTCTACGACAATATCAGCTTCGCACTGCGGATGATGAAGATGCCACGGGCCGAGATCAACCGGCGCGTGACGTGGGCCGCCGGCATGCTCGGCATCGGTGACCTGCTGCAGCGCAAGCCGCGTGAGTTGTCCGGCGGGCAGCGCCAGCGGGTCGCCCTCGGTCGGGCCATCGTGCGCGAGGCAGCCGTCTTCTTGCTCGACGAGCCGCTGTCGAACCTGGATGCTAAGCTGCGCGTCCAGATGCGCGCCGAGATCAAGCGCTTGCATCTGGACCTGCAGAAGACATTCATTTATGTCACCCATGATCAGGCTGAGGCGCTGACAATGTCGGATCGCATCGCCGTGATGAACCACGGCGAGTTGCAGCAATTCGACACGCCCCACGAGGTCTATCACCGGCCGCGCAACACGTTCGTGGCCGGCTTTATGGGCAGCCCGCCGATGAACTTCCTCACTGGCGCGCTGGCCGCCGACGACGGCGCGCTGCTGTTCACCGCGCCCGGCGTCCGCTACCAACTGCCGCCGGTCGTAGCCGATGCCGGCCGCCGCGCGCCGTCGCTGACCGTCACCTTCGGCGTGCGCCCGGAGGATGTGGCGTTGGCTGGGCCAGCGGACACGCAGGCGGTGTCGGCGCAGGTCTACATCTCCGAACCGCTCGGCTCCGACCTGTTCCTGACCCTCGATGTCGCCGGCCAGCACATCAAGGCGCGCGTCAACCCGGACCTGGAGGTCGGCGTCGGCGAGACGGTGCGCATCAGCTTCGACGAGCGACGACTGCACCTGTTCGACGACCAGGGCATGGCCCTGCGGTAACCGGCGACCGCGTTGCTCATCGGCCGGCGGTTGAAGGGTCGGTGAGCGGGTTGATCGTCGGCAACGCTGACGCTCCAGTCCGATGTCGGCATCTGGACCAAAGATTATGACTCTTGTGGCCTGGCCACGTGGCGAACGCGTGTCCTGCTCGACCAGTTCACCGTACCTGGCTCATGCCGCGTCGGGGCGGAACATGCTGCTGCTCGGTCAGGGCGTGACCAGCTTGGAGATGTCGATGTTGCTGGTGCTGACCAGCACCACCTGCTCCTTCTTGTCGAAGACCGGCTTGAACTCATAGTTCCAGTACAGGTTCTGGGCGTCGTTCGTGCCAGCGCCGGTGTGGACCTTGATGCTCTTGCCGGGATCGATGCTGGTGCCGGGCGGGAAGTAGTAGGTGCGGCCGAGCGCGTTGCGGATCAGCCACTCGCTGATGTCGACCTTGGCTTCACCCTTGTTGGTGACGCACACGATCTGGTTCTGGGTGTTGGCAAAGTCGGAGCACGCCTCGTCGAGGACGATCTTGCCTGCGATATCTTCAGCGCCGCCTTCGCGTTTGGCGACGACGCCGGGCGCACTCTTCTCAGCGCCCGGCGGTGGCGCGGTGCGGCAGGCGATCGCGACCAGCGCCACGGCCACGGCAGTCAGGAGCAGAATCCGCCGGCGATGCATGATCTCGCCCTATCCCTTCACCGAGCCGGCAGCGATGCCGGAGACGATCAGGCGCTGGAAGATGAGCGCCAGGATCAGCGGCGGCAGCACCGCCAGCACGCCGCCGGCCGACAGCACCACCGGCGAGGTATCAACGTCAGTCGTGAATTGCGCCACGATCATCGGCATCGTCTTCGAGTTGATCGTCGTCGTCAGCACCAGCGCATAGAGGAACTCGCCCCACGAGGCCAGAAACGCGAACATGGCGCAGGCTACCAGCCCGGGCGAGGCGACCGGCAAGAAGACCCGCACCATCATGCTGAACCAGTTGCAGCGGTCGACGCGGGCAGCATCTTCCAGGTCGCGCGGGATAGTGCGAAAGTAGCTCTGCAAGATCCAGACCGAGTACGGCACCGTGAAGGTCGCGTAGGTCAGGATCAGCGCCCAGACCGTATCCAGCAGGCCGAGTTGCCGCACCAGCGCGTACAACGCGATCATGATCGCGATCGGCGGCACCATGCGCGAGCCAAGGTAGAAGACGACCAGCGCCGCGCTCCCCGGAAAGCGGAAGCGGGCGATGGGATAGGCCGCCAGCGACCCGACGACAATGTTGATCAGCGCCACCGACACGGCGACGATGGTGCTGTTCAGCAGTGCCCGTGGCGCCATCTGGGCCGCGCCGCCGCCGGCCAACTGGTTGTTGCGCAGCAATTCGGGCCGAAAGAAGGCCAGGTAGTTGTCGAGCGTGAGCCGCTCCGGGATCCACATGGGCGGCGTGACGATAGCGTCGACTTCGTACATGAAGCTCGTCAGGATGATCCAGGAGAAGGGCAAGACAATGAACAGCGAGAAGAGGATCGCGACCGTGTAGATCGCGATGCCCTTCCAGGGAACGCGGGCGCGCCACCGGCCGGCAGCGCCGCCGGTCGCGGCGCCCACGCCGGCGGGAGCGGCGACATCGCGGATCAGGCTGTCGGTCATACCTTGATGTCTCCTCGCCCCCACAAGAGCTTCATGTAGATGAGCGCCAGCGCCAGCGTCAGGAAGGCGATGACATAGGAGTAGGCATTGCCAAGGCCGAAGTCGTAGCTCAGGAACGCCGTTTGATAGGCCAGAAAGCCGATGGTCGTCGTCGCGCTGCCCGGCCCACCGCCGGTCAGCAGATAGATCAGGTCGAAGAGCCGCAGCCCGCCCAGCGTCTGCAAGATCAGGACGATCAGGATCGGATGGATGAGCCAGGGTAGCGTGACATGCCGGAAGCGGTTCCAGATGGCGGCTCGGTCGACTCGCGCCGCGTCGTACAGTTCGGCCGGAATCGCCTGGAGCGCGGCCAGCATGATCAGCGCCGAGAACGGAAACACGTTCCACACGTCGGCCATGATCAATGAGATGTAGACGAAACGCTCGTCGATAAGCCACGACTGGTAGTCATCAATGATGCCCATCGAGTAGAGCGCGCCGTTCAGCACACCGATGCGGCCATTGTAGATCCAGCGCCACATCAGCGCGTTGACCACGCCGGGCATCGCCCACGGCAGCAGCACCAGCGCGCGCACGAGGCCACGCCCGCGGAACGGCTCGTTCAGCACGAGCGCGATGCCGATCGACAGCACCAGCACGATCAACGTCACAGCGAAAGTGATGCCGAACGTGACCCGCAGCGCCTGCCAGAACTCCGGCTTGGACAGCAGTGCGATATAGTTGCCGACGCCGACAAAGTCGAAAACATCCTGCTGGCGCAGGCTGTAGCGGTGCAAGCTGATCCAGAAGGAGCTGACGATCGGATAGATCGTCAGCGCCAGGATGATGAACAGCGCCGGTCCGTTCATCAGGTAGGCAGTGGCCGCCTCGCCCAGGTGCAGGCGCGGGCGTCGCGGCGCTCGTCGCGCCGCGATCTCGTCGGTCGTCGGTGTCGCGGTGGCCATGGCAGCTCCAAAGGCCCGAGGCGCGCGGGGTGGCTACTTCTTCCGCAGCTCGTTCGCCTTGTTCGCCGACGCGACCAGCGCGTCGCGCGCCGTCATCTTGCCCAGGACGGCCTCCTGGACGACGCCCTGCAGGGGCAGATACCACTCCGACCACCAGGAGAACTGGAGGCCATCGCGCACGGTGGCGATCTGCTGCGCCTTGTTCATCAGGTCCGGCTCGTGAATGAACGTCTTGGTCTTGGCCTGGACCTCGGGATCCTTCTCCAGTGGCTGGAAAACGTAGCCGAGCGAGCGCAGCAGCCACCAGCGCTTGGCGGTGTAATACTGGCCGGACTTGTCTTTGGCGCCAAGGTACTGCGCCAGCGCCCAAGCGCCTTCCTTGTCCTTGACGTGGCTCGGCACGCCATAGAAGCGCGTCCAGCCGATGGTGTTCTTCGCGCCGCCGCTGTTGAGCGCTGGCGGCAGCGCCATCCGCGAGTTGAGCTGGCCAGCGATGGCGACCTTCGACCGCTCCGGGGCGTTGTCGCCCTCCATGTCGTAGCGCGAGTGAATCTGGAAGGCCGCCTTGGCCGAGCGGTAGGCCGTGAGCGCGCCGGCCGGCAGCGGCTCCATGTCGGCCTTGGCGTTGACGATCTTCCACTCGTTGGCGGCCGCCACCCACCACTTGAGGATCTCTTCCGGCACCTTGTCCTTGTCTGGATAGGTCGGCGCGCCGTCATCGTCGAGGAGACGGCCGCCACTGGCCTTGATGTAGACCCACAGATCCCACATGCCGTCCGACTGCTTCTCCAGCGCCATCTGCAATGGGAACTCGGCAATACCCTTCTTCTTGATGTCCTCACTAATCTTGCGCAGCTCGTCGAGCGTCTCCGGTGGCTTCGAATAGCCAGCATCGTTCAACATCTTGTTGTTGTAGGCCATGATCTGGAAGTCGCCATAGTACCAGGTGCCGTAGTTCTTGCCTTTATAGGTCGTCTGCTGCACGTAGAGTGGATAGACATCCTTCAGATAGTCCTTGTAGCCGACGAAGTCGTCCATCGGCGTCAGGTAGCCGGCGTCGACCCAGGCGGCGAGGTACTGATCGCGGACGTAGATGACATCCATCGGCGACTTGGCCTGGAACTTCGGGATCACCGCCGTCAAGTACTCGCCGGCGACTGGTTCATAAGTGACGTTGTACTGCGGGAACTGCTCCTTGAAGCGGTCGATGTTCTGCTGAACCAGCGGTGGCTCGTAGTTCCAGCCGACCAGGCTGAGGCCGGTCTGGGTCCCACCAGCGGGCTTGATGGCCGGCGCCGCAGTGGCCGCGGCGGCCGGCTTGGTCGGCTCGGCCGGCTTAGCGGCGGCCGGGGCGGTCGTCGGGGCGGCCGCTGGGGCCGTCGTTGGTGCAGCCGCCGCTGGCTTGGTCGGTTCGGCCGCCTTCGGCGCGGCAGTCGGACTCGCCGGTGGCGCGCCACAGGCCGCCAGCCCCAGCCCACCGGCCACGCCCAGGGTCAGCGCCAGCCGTCGCGAGATGCGCAGCTCGTGTGCCATGTCGATGCCCCCTTGCGGTGTGGTACGAAGCCGGCGCACACGCGCCGGCATCCAGGAGAGACCACGCCCAGCCAGCAGGGTCGCGCCAGTAGCCGGGGAACGCGCCGCCGGCTGAGCGTGCGGCGCGCTGACCGAGAAGCCAATTTCGTTATCGTTGGCCAGAGTATAGAGATTCTCTCATGGCATCGTCAAGTACGATGCTAGACTTGGGTGCGCGTCAGAGGCTTGCGTGGGAGGTGGCCGGCGACTGACGTCGCGCCTGAGGGGCGCTGCGGCGCCACGACGTCCGCCTCCGCGGACTGAGTCCCGCTCGGGAAAACCCACGCCGGTGGGTTCTTACGAAAATGGCCGGGTTAAGCAATAAGTGCTGCCCAATGGCGCGATCTTCATCCCCATGGATGCCCCGACGGGACATGACGCTTTCGTGGCCGCAGGCCCTCAAGGCGCGACGTCAGTCGCCGGCCACGGACCCGCCGCGCAAGACTTCGCCTGACCCTGGGTCTCAGTTTGCGCGCCGGGAGCGTCACGTTGCCGCCAATCGCACAGCGACGCCGGCGTCAGGCCGCAGCCCCGGCGCCGCCACGACACTGGATGGCACACCTACGGCCCGTGGCGATCAGTCCTGTGCGGTGTCTGCGCGAGGGGGACGATCAGTGCGTCCTCGCCGCCGCCACGGTAATCACCCGCCTCACGTCGCCTGCGCCAAGCAGCGGCCAGATGGTAGGATAGTGCCGCACCCGGGCCGGTGACGAGGACGCGGAGGGCCGCGCGGAAGCGTCGGCCGCGCAGAGGAACGAGGGACGATGGCGCTGCAGCTATACAACACGCTGACTCGACGCAAGGAGCCATTCGAGACGCTCGAACCGGGCGTGGTCCGCATGTATGTCTGTGGCAACACGGTCTACGATTCGGCACACATCGGCCACCTGATGAAGTCGATCATCTTCGACGTCATCCGCCGCTACCTGGAGTACCGCGGCTATCGAGTCGTGCACGTCGAGAACTTCACCGACGTCGACGACAAGATCATCAATCGCGCCGCCGAGTTAGGCGTCGAGTGGACCGATCTCATCGAGCGCTACATCGCCGAGTATTTGCGTCAGACGGAGGCGTTCGGCATTCTGCCGGCGACGGCCTATCCTCGTGCTACCCAGGAGATGGACCAGATCCAGGCGATGATCGCCGGGTTGATCGACAAAGGCTTCGCCTACGCCATCGGTGGCGATGTCTACTACCGCGTCAACCGCAAGCCGGACTACGGCAAGCTCTCCAACCGCAACATTGAGGAGATGCAGGCCGGGGCGCGCATCGAGGTCGACGACCGCAAGGAGTACCCGATGGACTTCGCGCTCTGGAAGGGTGCGAAGGCAGGCGAGCCGGCCTGGTCCAGCCCGTGGGGTCCCGGCCGACCCGGCTGGCACATCGAGTGCTCGGCCATGTGCTGGCATCACCTCGGTGCGCAGCTCGACATCCACGGCGGCGGGCGCGACCTGATCTTCCCCCACCACGAGAACGAGATCGCCCAGTCGGAGGCGTTCCATGGTGCGCAGCCGTTCGCTCGCTACTGGTTGCACAACGGCCTGCTGCTGGTCGACGACGAGAAGATGTCGAAGAGCCTCGGCAACTTCATCACCATCCAGAATGTGCTGGATCGGGGCGAGGCGGTACCGTTTCGCTACTTCGTCGTCACGTCGCACTACCGCAAGCCGGTCAACTACACCCGCGCCGACTTCGAGGCGGCCGCGCGCGGGCTAGCCCGGCTGCATGGTGGCCTGCGGCCAGCGACCGAGCCGCCGACACCATCGCCTGAAGCCGACACCGAGCTGGAGCGCGCCCGCGGCGCTGCCGTCGACGCCTTCGTGACGGCGATGGACGACGACTTCAACACGCCGGATGCGCTGGCGGCGCTGCATAATCTGATGCGGGCCATCAACCGTGGCCGCGACGCCGCTGCCTCGGCGGCCGCCGTGCGCACCAGCCAGGCGACGCTGCGGGAACTGGCCGGAGTGCTGGGCGTCGATCTGGACGCCGCCGGCGGCGACCGGTCGGCCGCTGACGCGGCGCCATTTATTCAGCTCTTGATCGACGTGCGTGCCGAGCTGCGCGCCGCCCGGCAGTGGGCGCTGGCCGACACGATCCGCCAGCGCCTGGCCGAGCAAGGCGTGCAGCTGGAGGATAGCCCTACTGGCACGACCTTCCGCGTCAGCCATGAGTGACGGCGGCGGGCAGGGATGAGCGGATGCCCAGGCTTGTGACCTCGTCGGTGGCCGGCGGCCGGCCACCGACCGAGTGGCTCTACGGCCGCAACGCCGTGCGCGAGGCGCTCCTCGGGCCGCGCGCGCCGCGCCGACTGTGGCTGGCCGAGGGCGGCCGGCGCTCTGGCATCATCGGCGAGATCTTGCAACGGGCCGGCCGGCGCGGCGTGCGGGCCGAGGAGCGCCACGCCGACGAGCTAACCAAGCTGCTCGGTCCGGTCAACCACCAGGGTGCGGTGCTGCTGGCCGAGCCATACCGCTACGCCGACCTGGACGAGGTCGTCGCCCGCGCTGGCCCGGAGCCGGTCTATCTGGCGCTCGACTCGCTTCAGGACCCGCAGAACTTCGGCACACTGCTGCGCTCAGCCGAGGCAGCCGGCGTGGCGGCAGTGCTGATCCCGGAGCATCGCCAGGTCGGCGTGACGCCAGCCGTCGTCAACGCTTCGGCCGGCGCGGTCGAGCATCTGGCCGTCTGCCGCGTGACGAACCTGGCGCGAGCGCTGGCCGCGCTAAAGACGGCTGGCGCGTGGGTGGCCGGACTGGAGGCCGTGCCCGAGGCACAGCCGCTCTGGAGTTACGACCTGCGCGGGCCGCTGGCGCTGGTCGTCGGCGCCGAAGGCGAGGGCATTGGCCGGCTGGTGCGCGAGACGTGCGACTTCCTGGCCGCGCTGCCGATGGCCGGCCGGGTGGCGTCACTGAACGCGGCCGTCGCCGGCTCGATCGCGCTGTACGAGATCGTGCGCCAGCGGGCGGACGCCCAACCAGCGCCGGCAGCAGAGGCGCACCATGATCCGTGAGCCCGCCGACAGCATCGGTGTGCTGACGACGACGCGCCCGGTCGTCGACGGCGCGCGCCAGGTGCGCATCGACGCGGCGGCGGTCGAAGCCAGTGCGGCGCGGCTGGCGCGTGAGGTGGTGCAGCGACCAGCCTGGAACACCCACTACCACTGGGCCGGCTCGCCCGCGGCGACGGCGCTGGCGGTGCTGGTGCTGGACGCGCTCAACTTCTGCTTCTGGGGCGAGCCGCGCTGGCGCGTGCAGTTCGAGGGTGAAACGCTCGATGGCTACTGGGCGCTGGCCGCATGCCTGAAACGGGCCATCCAAGCCGGCGACCTGGCGCTGGACCCGGCGGCGCTGGCCGAGATCGACGCGGCGCGGCTGGGGGCGATTCTGACCGGCGAGGGGATAACCCCACTGCTGCCAGAGCGCGTCGCCAGCCTGCGCGAGCTGGGCGGCGGGCTGCGTGACCGCTGGGGCGGCGACGCCGGCCGGCTGATCCGGGCCGCCGGCGGCAGCGCGCCAGCACTGGCGCGGCTGATGGCGCGCGAGTTCCCCTCCTTCAACGATGTCGCGACGTACGACGGTCGGGAGGTCCGGCTCTACAAGCGGGCGCAGATCGTCGTCGCCGACCTGTGGGGTGCGCTCGATGGGCAGGGGCTGGGCGCGTTCCACGACCTGGCGGCACTGACCGCCTTCGCCGACTACAAGGTACCGCAGGTGTTGCGCCGGCTGGGCATCCTCGTCTACGACGCCGACCTGGCGCGTCTGGTCGATACCCGCGTCGAGCTGCCGGCCGGTAGCCCGGCCGAGGTCGAGATCCGCGCCGCCACCATCTGGGGCGTGGAGAATCTGCGGCAGGCGCTCGCCCGCCACGGCCGACCGCTGCGCGCCTTCGAGGTCGACTGGGTGCTGTGGGAGGCCGGCCAGCACATTCACGACGAGCGGCCCTACCACCGCACCCGCACCATCTTCTACTGATGGCTCCCGTCCACCCCGTCCACCCAGGAGCACAACGATGATCCAGGGCAAGCGCGTCACCCTGCGACCTTGGCAACGCGACGACCTGCCGGCGCTGCGGCGCTGGCACAACGACGGCGCGGTCATGCGCTTCTGGGGTTCGCGGCAGCCGATCGTCCCCGAGAATCGGTTCGAGGATGACCTCGCACCGGGCGGGCGCTTCACCCGCTTCGACCAGGACGGCTCCTTCTGCATTTGCGACGAGACCGGCCGCCCGATCGGCCGGCTCGACTACGAGGGTACGGCTGGCGACGGCGGGCCGCGCGACCGCCGCGCCGCGCTCGGCATCTTTATCGGCGAGGTGGACGCCCAGAACCGCGGCTACGGTCCCGAGGCGATCATCGTGCTGCTCAACTGGCTGTTCAATCACCGTGGCTTTCATCGTGTCTGGCTGACGGTCCAGGCGAATAATCCTCGCGCCATGCGCGCCTATGAGAGGATCGGTTTCATCCACGAGGGCACGTATCGCGAGCACAACTTTTACGACGGCGCCTGGCACGACGAGCGCGTCTACGGCCTGCTCGCCAACGAGTTCAACGTCCGCTACCGGCCCGATCAGAGCGAGTGGGTGGTCGACGGGACGCCGGTATGAGCATCAGTTTCGACGTCGTCGCGCGCGACTCTGGCAGCCGGGCGCGGGCAGGCGTCATCCACACGCCGCACGGCGCAGTCCCGACGCCAGCGTTTGTCACCGTCGGCACGGCGGCGGCGGTCAAGAGCCTGACGCCAGACGAGGTGCGCTCCGTCGGCGGCTCGATCATCCTGGCCAACACCTACCACCTCTACCTGCGGCCCGGCGACGAGCGGGTAGCCCACTTCGGCGGGCTGCACGGCTTCATGGGCTGGGACGGTCCGCTGATGACCGACAGCGGTGGTTTCCAGGTTTTCAGCCTCGGCGCGGCGCTGGAGCATGGCGTCGGCAAGATGGTGTCAATCTTCCCCGGCGCCGACGCCACCCGGCCGGCGCGGCCGGTGCGCCCGCGCCTGACGACGATCGATGAGGACGGTGTGATGTTCACCTCATTCATCGACGGCTCGCGCCACCGCTTCACGCCGGAGCGATCGATCGCCATTCAGGAAAACCTCGGCGCCGATCTGATCCTGGCCTTCGACGAGTGCACCTCGCCGCTGGCTGGCGAAGACTACACGCGCCAGGCGATGGAGCGCACCCACCGCTGGGCCGAGCGCTGTCTCGTGGCGCGGCGACGACCGGACCAGGCGCTGTTCGGCATCATCCAGGGTGGCGCCTATCGGGACCTGCGCGAGCGCAGTGCGGCCGTCATCGGCGGAATGCCGTTCGAGGGTCTAGCGGTCGGTGGCTCCCTCGGCAAGAGCAAGAACGACATGCGTCAGATCCTGGCCTGGACGATGCCACTGTTGCCACCGGCCAAGCCGGTGCACATGCTCGGCATCGGCGACCCGCTCGACTTTTTCCCCTGCATCGAGCACGGGCTGGACACGTTCGACTGCGTCTCGCCGACGCGGCTGGCACGCCACGGGGTGTTGCTGACTCGCACCGGCCGGCTGACGATCAAGAACGCCCGCTACCGCGACGACGACGCGCCGATCGAAGCCGGTTGCCACTGTCCGACCTGCGCCCGCTACAGTCGCGGCTACCTGCGCCACCTGCTGGTCGCCGGCGAGTTGCTCTACCACCGGCTGGCGTCGCTGCACAACCTGGCGTTCACCATCCGGCTGGTCGCCGGCATTCGCGCCGCCATCATCGCCGGCCACTACGCCGCCTTCCGCGATGACTTCCTGGCCGGCTGGCAGCCGCGCGGCGCGGCCTCGGCCGCCGGTGGCTAGGCTGGCCCGCTTTCCCGACAACGGCAACCGCTGCGAGGTGATCGAAGGGGCGCTGCCTGTGTCCGCCGCGCCTTATTCGGACCATCAAGGTGTCGGCGCGGAGCTGGTGGTAGCGTGCTTCTTCCGGCTGCCTCTGGCGTGGCCGCGGTGGCGCCATCAGGCTGAGCCAGCCGGCGTTCCGCCGCTGTCGCCATTGTCGGGAGGCGGCGTCGCCAGCGCCTCCAGATCGGCCAGGGCCGCGTGGGCGGCGGCGAGGTCGGGTTCGGGTGGGATTTCGTCGCCATAGCGGGCGCGGCTGTACAGGTCGGTGAGTTGGGCGATCGCCGTGTCACCGGGCGCCAGGCGCGGCACGGCAGCGAGCGTGCGCGCGTACTCGCGCGGCGTCTCGGTCAGCGCTCGTGGCCGGCCGGCGCCGGCGCCCAGACGCAGCAGCGCCCGGTACAGCTCGCGCGGTCCCCAGCGGTCGCGCGTCGGTGGCAGGCCAACCGACGCCGGCGCCTCGACCGTGGGGGCCGGCCGCCGTCCGAAGCGCTCACGCCACCACTGGCGCAGGCCGGCCCGCATTGCCCCCCACGACCAGACGAAGTCGCGATCCTCGTCGATCTCCTCAGTGCGGCGGCTGTCGGTGAAGCGCATCAGCGCCGCCGCCAGGAATCCGACGATGGCGACGAGCAGTCCCACCGCCAGCGTCAGCCTCAGCAGGACCAACACCCATTCCATCTCCGCCGGCACGGCGCCGACGAGCGCCGTCTCGCCGCGCTCGCGCCCGCTCGGCGGCGCCTCCGGTGGTGTGCCGGGTCGGATGAACTGGCGCAGGAAGGTGACAGCCGCATCCAGCAGATAGGCCAGCGGCAACACGAAGATCGTCAAGAACAGGCGCAGCAGCAGGTCGAGCGGCCCGGCGAGCCAGGCGAACAACAGGTCGAGCCGCTCGAAGGTAACGATCGAGACGACGATCAGCGCGCCCGCTAGCAGCGTCGCCACTGTCGCCGCCAGCAGGCCGAGCCAGTGGCGATCCAGGCGCACCACCGGCCCACCAGCGCGGGCGACGGTGGCGCGCAGGTCCAGCAGCCGTGCCAGCGGCAGGCCGAACAGGCCAGTCGCCAGCACGCCCAGCGCCGCCCAGACCAGCGGTTCGGCTGGAGCGGCGGCGCCGGCTGGCATCAGCGCGTTGACGACCGCCAGCACGGCCAGCGCACCGACACCGCGCCGGAAGGCGACCTCGACCTCGTCCAGTGACAGCAGCGCCTGGCCGGCGACCAGGCCGCGCCACCAGGCTAGCAGCGCCAGCGCCGCCGTCGCCACCGGCCGGAAGGGCACCTCCGCGGCGGCGATCCAGCGCCAGGCCACGGCCCAGTCCACGCCGCCGGCCATGCCTGCCCGCAGGCCGGCCGCCAGCGCCAGCACCAGGCCCAGCAGAGCCAGACCCAGGCGCACGCCGCGCATCGTGCGGCGCTGACCGAGCAGCCGGCTGGCCAGCACACTGCCGGCCAGCAGCGCCATCACCGCCCAGGCCGGCAGCAGCGACGCGGCGCCCGTGCTAGTCAGCCAGCCACCAGCGACCTGGCTCCAGGCCAGCAGCCAGATCGCCTCGCCAGCGACGACGAGCGCCAACTGCAGCCAGCGCGCCGGGTCGCGGCCGGTGCGCGGCGCGGCGGCGTCAGCGGCCATGGGCAACCTCCACCGCGACCGGCCGCTCCGGCAGCGTGCGCCAGACTTCCGGCGGGCCGATGCGGCGCACGACGACGCCGTCCAGGCCGCGCTCGGGCGGGCGGCGGCCGGTGGCGAGCAGCACGACCGGGTGGCCGCGACGGCGCACACCGCCGAGCGCGACCAGCAGCGCGGCGTCGGCTGTAGCCGAGACGACAACGAGCGTCTCACCGAAGCCGAGCCGGTCAGTGGCCTGCGCCAGCGTCGCCGGGAACGGGAGGCGCGCCACCGGCTGCAACCGGCCTAGCGCCACCAACAGCCGCTCGCGCTGGGCCGGATCGGCGCGGCTGTCGACGCTCACCGGACGCGGGCGGAGGCGGTGGATGCCGTTACTGGCCAGGCCGACGCTGAAGCCATGGTCGAGCGCCCAGGCGGCGACCGAGGCAGCGACAGAGATCGTCAGCTCCAGCGCGTCCGGGTCATATTCAAAGGTCGGACCGCCGGTGAGCGTCTGCACGTTGACGCACAGCAGCAGGCGGTGGCTGGTCGTCGCCTCGTAGACGCGGCTCTGGAGCCGCTGAGCGCGCGCAGTGGCCGCCCAGTGGATGCGGCGCAAGCTATCACCCGGCTGGTGCTCGCGCGCGCCGGCGATGCGGCTGGGGTCGTCGAACAGCCAGCTCTGCACCCGCAGGTCGCCCAGCGGCTGGTGTGCCGGCAGACCCAGGTCCGCCAGCGCCAGCAGGCGAGGAAAGACGACGAGTGTGTCGGTCGCCCCTCCCTCCAGGTCCTGGGTGACCAGGCCGAACAGGTCGCCGGTGCGCAGCAGCGCCGGCCCAAAGACATGCTCGCCGCGCCGCCGGCAGGGAATGCGGTAGCGACGACGGACGCGCTCGTAGGGTCGCAGCGCGAGCGTACCGAGCAACAGCGGCCGCGCCGGCCGCGGCCGCTGCTGAACCTGCCCGCGCTCCGGCTCAAGGTCGCGGGGCAGCTCATCCTCGAACTCCAGCCAGGCCAGCGGCAGCAGCTTGGCGTTGACAACCTCCACTTCCAGTTCGACGGTCGCGCCGAAGGCCACCTGGCGGTGGCTCAGGCGGCGGCGATAGCTGAGACCGGTCAGCGCGTGCCGCTCGTAAAGGCGCGACAGGCCCGCCGCCAGCAGCAGCGCCAGCGCCAGCAGCACCAGCGCCGCCTGTCGGGCGATGATGCCGGCGATGAGGACCAGCACGAGCAAGGTGACGGTGGCCGGGCCAAACACGGCGGCTCCTCGGAGCGGCTACTCGACCGGGGCCGGCAGGCGCGCGACGACGCTGGCGACGATGGCGGCGCCGGCCTGGCCGTCGAGCCGGCTCTCGGCGCTCAGCACCAGTCGGTGGGCCAGCACCGGCTCCGCCAGCCGCTTAATGTCATCGGGCAGGACGAAGCGCCGACCCTCGACCGCCGCCAGCGCCTGGCCAGTGCGATACAGCGCCAGCGTCGCCCGTGGGCTGGCGCCGAGCAGCACGCCGTCGGCCGCGCGCGTGGCGCGCACGAGATCGACCAGATAGGTTTCGACGGCATCGCCGACGTGGACCCGGCGGCAGAGGTGTGCCAGGCGGGTCAGGTCCGCTGCCGTCAGCACCGGCGTCAGGTCGGCCAGCGGGCTGGTGTCGTGAAAGCGGCGGGCGACCTCACGCTCCTCCTCGCGCGTGGGGTAGCCCAGGCGCAGGCGCAGCAGGAAGCGATCGAGCTGCGCTTCCGGCAGCGGGAAAGTGCCGGCCAGCTCGATGGGGTTCTCGGTCGCCAGCACGCAGAAGGGGCGCGGCAGCGCCCGCGTCTCGCCGTCGACCGTCGCCTGGCGCTCCTCCATCGCCTCCAGCAGCGCCGACTGGGTCCTCGGCGTGGCCCGGTTGATCTCGTCGGCCAGCACGATGTTGGCGAAGACCGGGCCGGGCCGGAACTGGAACTCCTGGCTGCGCTGGTTGAAGTAGCTGACGCCGGTGATGTCGGACGGCAACAGGTCGGGCGTGAACTGGATGCGCTGGAAGCTGAGGTCGAGCGAGCGGGCCAGCGCCTTGGCCAGCGTCGTCTTGCCTACGCCCGGCACATCCTCGATGACGACATGGCCCTCGCACAGCAGCGCCACCAGCAGCAGCGTTGCCGCCTCGTCCTTGCCAACGATGACGCGCCCGACGGTGTCGCGCACGCGCTGGGCCGCCGCCGCGACGGCCGCGATCTCATCCCCCACCAGTCCGATCATGCCCATCCTTCCGCTCCGTCGCGGACCCGGCCGCGCTCTCGCGGCGATTGTACGGGCTGGGGCGGCGCGGCGGTACCGTATTCGGGCCGCGTGTCCGGCGTGCTGGCGCCGCGTTGATTGACCAGAAGGCGCCGATCGGCCGGTGCTATACTCCGGCAGCCGGCGGCGTCCGGGCCGGTTAGTGGAATGAGGACGCCAGCAGTGACGACCTTTGTGGAGCGGTTGAGGGCGGCCAGCGAGCAGAACCAAAGCCTGCTGTGCGTCGGGCTGGACCTGGATACGATGCGGTTGCCGGCGCACTTGCGCGCCGCGCCGGGCGGGCCGGCGGCCTTCGCCGACGCCATCGTGGCGGCGACGGCCGATCTGGTCTGCGCCTACAAGCCGAACCTCGCCTTCTACCTGGCGGAGGGGCTGTCCGGCCTGGGGGCGCTGTCGGCAGTGATCGCCAGCATCCGCCGCCGCGCGCCCGGCGTGCCGATCGTGCTGGATGCCAAGTTCAACGACATCGACCTCAGCGCCGCGCGCTACGCCCGCTTCGCCTGGGATGTGCTGGGCGTCGACGCGGTGACGGTCAACCCCTACCTGGGTGAGGACGGGCTGCAGCCCTTCTTCGAGCGACCGGACCGAGCGGCGTTCGTGTTGTGCAAGACCAGCAATGCCGGCAGCGGCGACCTGCAGGATGTGCCGGCCGGCGACGAGGCGACGCTCTACCGGCTGGTGGCTCGGCGCATCGCCGAGTGGCAGGCACGCTACGGCACCCTCGGTGCGGTCGTCGGCGCGACCTACCCGCGCCAGGTGGGTGAGGTCCGGGCGCTGCTGCCCGACGTGCCGCTGCTGGTGCCGGGTGTCGGCGCGCAGGGCGGTGCGCTGGAAGCGACGGTCCAGGCGGGGGCGGGCGTGATGCGTGGTACGATCCTGGTCAATGCATCGCGCGCCGTGCTGTACGCTGGCGATGGCGCCGACTTCGCCGATCGGGCGCGGACGGCGGCGCTGGCGCTGCGGGCGGCGCTCGAGGCGGCGCGACCGGGAGCATAAGCGTGCCGATCCCGCTCTACATCGACGACATCGTGCGGATGCGCAAACCTCACCCGTGCGGCAGCGATGTCTGGCGCATCGTGCGGCTGGGGGCGGACATCGGCATCAAGTGCCAGGGCTGCCAGCGCCGGGTGCTGCTGCCGCGCAGCACCTTCGAGCGCCGCGTCAAGGCGTTCGTGGCGCGCGGCCCGGCCGCGCCGCTGGCGCCCGCGGCGCCCGCAAGCGACCCGGCATGACCTCGCCCGTGACGCCGGCCGAGGTCGACACGGCCACAGGGCGCGGCGCCGGCTTCGGTCCGGTGCTGCGCAACCGCAACTTCATGCTCATCTGGTCAGCGCAGGGGCTATCGCAGATCGCCTATCACGCCGTCAACTTCGCGCTGATCGTGCTGGTCGAGACACTGACCCGGTCCAGCCTCGCTGTCGGCCTCATCATCCTCGCCTTCAGCCTGCCGGCGATCCTGTTCTCCGGCATCGCCGGCGTCATGGTCGACCGATCGAGTCGCCGGCAGGTGATGGTCGTGACGACGCTGCTGCGAACGCTGGTGCTGGCGCTGCTGCTGTTCATCCGACCCGGCTGGCCGGCGTCGGCGACGCTGGCGCTGCTGTATGCTGTCACGTTCCTGTTCTCAACGCTCAGCCAGACCTTCGGGCCGGCCGAGGGGGCACTGATTCCGAATCTGGTCGCCAAACACCAACTGATCGCGGCCAACTCGCTGTTCAACCTGACCTTCTTTGCCTCGCAACTGATCGGCTTCGCCGTGGTCGGCCCGGTGCTGGCCAAAGTCGCTGGCACACAGACGCTGTTCGAGGTGGCGACAGCGCTGTATGCCGTTTGCACGGTGCTGGTCTGGCTCTTGCCGCGCGACGAGCCGCCGCCGACCGTGACGCCGATGACGGCCTCGCGGCTGGTAGGCACCGTCTGGCACGAGCTGGTAGAGGGCGTGCGCCTGGTCTGGGCCGACTCGCTGCTGGTCAAGGCGATCGGCTACCTGTCGCTGGCGTCGTCTGCCTTCTTGATGCTGGGCACGATCGGCCCGGCCTTCGTGACGCGCGTGCTGGGCATCCAGGCCGAGGATGTGGCGCTGATCATGGCGCCGGCCGGCATCGGCATCGTCATCGGCATCCTGCTGGTGAGCCGGCTGGCGACGGCCACGAACCGGGAGAAGATGATCGACGTGGCTATCCTGGCGGCCGGGCTGGCGACGCTGCTGCTGGCGGCGGCTAAGCCGACGGCCGATCTGCTGTGGGTGCCAGGCGCGGCGCCGCTGCCGGTCGCGGTCGGCGCGGCCATGGCCGCTGCGGCGCTGCTCGGCGCGACCAGCAGCTTCATCCTGGTGCCGAGCCAGACGATCCTGCAAGAGCGCTCGCCGGACCACGTGCGGGCGCGCGTCTACGCCGCCTTCTACACCGTGTCGAGCGCAGCCTCGCTGCTGCCGGTGCTGTTCGCCGGCGCACTCAGCGACCTGACCGGCGTCACCACCGTGCTGATCGTGGTCGGTGTGGCGTTCGTCGGCATCGGCATCGTCAATTTCTGGCTGGTGCGCCGGCGCGCGTCGGCTGGCTGATGGGTCACCCACGCCTGCGAGTCACGCGCAGCATCGAGAGTGTGCCAGGCTCTTGACAGCACGTGCGGCGGGTGTGAGCATCGAGACTGTTCATATCGGTGATCAGCAGGGGCCACGCTTCGTCGGTGGCCT
>JADLAZ010000253.1 GCA_020849725.1 Chloroflexota bacterium | reverse complement strand
TGGTAGCATCCATGCGGGAGCCTCCTTCCGGGTCAGCACCGCGAAGGATACCCCGTCGGGCCGGGTGACCAGCGTCACCCGGCCCGCGTTAGTCTAAACATCACGTGGATAGGAGACAGCCCCATGTCGACTCCGCATGTCTATCAGCAACTCGGGCTGCGACGGGTGATCAACGGCGCAGCCACATTTACCCGCCTCGGCGGCTCACTCATGCCGCCGGAGGTGCTGGACGCAATGCGCGATGCGGCCGGCAGCTTCATCCATCTGGATGAGTTGCAGCGCGCCGTCGGCCGGCGCATCGCCGAGCTGACCAACAACGATGCTGCCTACGTCAGCAATGGCGCCGCCGCCGGTCTGGCGCTGGCGACGGCTGCCTGCGTCGCCGGCACGGACCCGGCCCACATCGCGCGCCTGCCCGATACCAGCGGCATGAAGAACGAGGTCATCATCCACCGCAGCCAGCGTAACGGGTACGATCACGCCGTGCGCCAGGTCGGCGTCAAGCTGATCGAGATTGGCTTCGGCCGCGGCGCGTTCGCCTGGGAACTCGAGGCAGCCCTGTCCGACCGAACCGCGGCGGTCTTCTACTTCGCTGGAGCGATGGCCGAGGGCGCCCTGGCTCTGGACGTGGTCGTGCGCATCGCCCACGGGCGAGGCGTGCCGGTTGTCGTCGATGCGGCCGCCCAGATTCCGCCCGTCAGCAGCTTGTGGCACTACACGCGTGATCTCGGCTGTGATCTGGTCCTCTTCTCCGGCGGCAAGGGGTTGCGCGGCCCACAATCGGCCGGCCTGGTCCTTGGTCGGTCCGATCTGATTGCTGCCTGTGCCGCCAACGGCGCGCCGAACCAGAGCATTGGTCGGCCGATGAAGGTCGGCAAAGAGGAACTGATCGGCATGCTGGCTGCGGTCGAGTGGTCGCTGCGGCGTGATGAGCCAGCCGTGATCGCCGACTACGAGCGCCAGGTCGCGACCATCATCGAGCGGCTGGCGGGACTGCCGGGAGTCACCGTGACGCGTGCCTGGCCGTCGGAGGCGGGCCAGCCAATGCCGCGCGCCCATGTCCACCTCGGCCCCGACTGCGCGCTCAGTCGCGCAGACCTGCTCGCGCGGCTGCGGGCCGGTGACCCCTGCATTGAGTTGTCGGGCGCGCCCGACGGCGTGTACGTCAACCCGCAGACGCTTCAGCCGGGCGAAATTGACCTGATTGCCGACGCGCTGGTGACACACCTCGCGCCGGCGCCAGTGCGCGCCTGAGGAAGCGAGCAACCTCCGGCCTGCTCTGGAAATGAGGCTCGTCCCTGTGGGAACATCGGGACCGGCTGAGCCTCACGGCCAGGGGCACGCCACATCACGCTTCAGGTCGTCTGCTTCGCGCGCAGCACCGCGCCGATCTCGTGCAGATTCTGAAAGATCTCGCGATAGGATTGCAGCACGCCTGTCTCATGATAGGTGATGCCAAGGCCCGCGCAGTAGTCTCGCACGATCGCCTGGGCGTCGCTGAGGCGATTGCGTGGCATGGTCGGGAACAGATGGTGCTCGATCTGGTAGTTGAGGCCACCGTACCACCAGTCGACAACCGGGCCAGGTCGAACGTTGCGAGACGTCACCACCTGCTGGCGCAGGAAGTCAGGCGGCGCGGCGGCGTCCCACAGCGGCATGCCTTTGTGATTCGGCGCAAAGATCGTAGACATATATAGGCCGAAGAGCATCTGATTCACGACGAGGAACAGCAGTCCGCCCCACGGACCAAGAGCCAGGACAACCACGCCCAGGAACAAGACGTAGTGGGCGATCAGCAGCACCGCCTCGGCCAGGCGGTGCTTCGGGTGACCGGTCAACACGTGGCGGATAGCCTCATAGTGCAGCGCCACACTCTGAAGCGTCATCATTGGCAGCAGCATGAAGGCCTGGTACGTAACGATGAAACGGGGTAATCCCCGCTTCGCCAGCGCTTGCTCCTCGCTCCAAGCAATAAAGGGCACGTCCAGGTCCGGGTCGACGTCGGCCTCATTGGGGTGGCTGTGGTGCATATTGTGCTTGTTGACCCACCAGTCGCGACTGATGCCGAGCAGCAGATTGCCCAGCACCAGCCCGAGCAAGTCGTTGAGCCAACCCCGGCGCAGCGTCTGGCGGTGGCCGACATCGTGCCCGACCAGGCCGATCTGGGTCAACGTGATCGCCAGGAACGTCGCATTGAGCAGTTGCACCCAGACAGAATCGACCAGAAACAGGACGGCGATGCTCACGGCGAGCATTAGCACCACCATGATCAGCTTGAGCGCCAGGTAGCGTGGCTGAGGATCGTACAGGCCTTGCTGTCGCACGATCTGGCGCAGGCGGGCGAAGTCGGCCCCGGCGGCACGTGGCTCGGTGCTGGCGGCCCTACCAGCGGCTGATTGGCCCTCAGTGATTGGCACCCCTCGTGCCCCGCGTGAGTCCCGGTTCGAGGTGTGCTCGCCAAAGGCCATGATCTATCCTTTCACCTGCTGCTGGCTCTGCCACCGGCGCGCTCGCGCACAGCCATTGCCCCTCCGACACAGGCGCCGGACGGAGCCGCTGCGAGCATACCCCGCTCTGGCTCAGTCCGCTAGTAGTCTGAGATAGGGGACGGACGTCAGTTCATCAGGCCGGAGGCGGGTCCGACGCTGGACGCCCGACGCGAAACCCTGACGCGCACGCGCGATCGGGTGTGTTACTGATAGATCGGCCGCCGCATCGGCGCGAGCCAGGCCTCGGTCAGCGACACGACGCCGTCCTCGGCCCAGATTCCCACTCGGCCCCGCTGGCGCGCGCCGCTGACTGCCGCGATGACGACCTCGCCATCCAGCGCGACCTCGAGATAGGGGCCGACTGAGATCACTTGCACGGCAACAGGCACGCCGCGCCGCAGCGGCGCGGGCAATTCGCCACGCTGCAGCTCCAGGTAGTCGAACCAGGGGAAGCCCTCGGCCTCCTCCGGTCGGCGGCCCGGCAGCCAGCGCAGCAGTGTCACCTCGGTCGAGCCAGGCGTCAGGCTCACGATATAGCCGGTCGCGTCGTCGTCGAAGCGCAGCGCCAGGCCGCCAGCCGCCGCATCGAGCGTCAGCGTGCCGGTCAGGCACATGTCGTCTACCGGCGTGGCGGCGGCCAGCACCTCGAAGCGCGCCGGCGCAGTCAATCGCCAGGCCGACCCCTCGAATGGCTCATCGGTGCAGAGCAGGGTCGCACCGGCGGTCGTCAGCGGCGCCGGTGGGGTGGTGCGATAGTCGGCCCAACCGGCGAAGGAGCGCCGCGCGATCCGGCCGTCCGACATCGCCGCCAGCGCCAGCGGTGCGACGATGAACTTGCCGTACGGGTTGCGGATACCGGGCCAGTCGTTCGGGGCGCGGTGCCAGCAGAAGAAGAGCGTCTGCCCGCGCCAGTGGCAGACGCGGCCGGCGTAGTGACCGCGCGGCGCCAGCAGGTTGCCGCCGGCGGGGGTCTGGTACGGGCCATAAAAGACACGGCTGCGCCAGTAGCGCTGGGTTCGGTCTTCCATCACTGCCGCCGTCAAATAGTAGGCCCCGTCCAGCGCGAACACCTGGGGGCATTCGAGGTCGTAGTAGAGACGCGGCGCGAACAGTGGCGGCCGCACCTCCCACTCCACCAGGTCGGTCGATGCCAGCAGGCCGACGCAGCCGCGGCGCAGCACCGGCCCGGCGTTCTCGCGCGCGTTGACGGTCGCGTAGTAGGTGTCACCGACCTGCACCGGCTTCGGGTCACGCCAGGAGATGCGGCCATGCCCGTTCCAAGCAGCCTCGTACCAGCGCGGGTCAGCCACGCCAACGGGGTTGCCGGGGTGCTTCGTCCAGGTCAGCAGATCGTCGGAGATCGCCAGCGCCGTGCGCTGCACTTGCCCGGACTCAGCGCGGGCGAGCGCCGTGTAGACCATGTAGTAGCGCCCGGCGCGCTCGGTGACGCTCATCGTCCAGATCTGATCGTCGTCGCAGTCGCCGGGATCGCCGGTGCGCAGCGCCGGTGGCAGCGCCGTCCAACTGAGGCCGTCGGTCGAGACGGCATGCTGGACCAGATCGTGGTTCGGCAGCGTCAGGTGAAACAGGTGCAATTCGGCGTCGCCGCGCGCGAAGACCTCGACATCGCCCACCTCGGACAGGCCAAAGCCGGCCGGCGCTACCATGCAACTCCTCCCGTTGGCAGTCGCCAGTCATCAGGGGCCGCCGGGGCAGCCACTGCAGGCTGCCCCACCATCGACGTCAGAGAATAACGGGCAGCCACGGGTAGCCCCTGATGATGTCGCCTGGCTGGTTCGGGGTCATGCCCGTGTGACGTGGCGCACAAGATCGGGACGGGCCAGGAACTCCTGCCGCAGGCGGGTGCCCAAACCGGTGCCGCTCGGCGCAGCGACCGTGCCGTCGCGCACGTCGGGCAGGTCGGTCACGACGTCGTTGTACCAGCCGTAGTAGTAGGCCCGCACACCCTCCTGGATCATCGCGTTCGGCAGCGCCAGGCACAGGTGCGTGCCGGCGGTGTAGACGACCGGGCCGGTGCAGTCGTGCGGAGCGAAGGGCCGGTGGTATGCCTCGGCCAGGTTGGCGATCTTGCGTGCCTCGCTGATGCCGCCGACCCAGCCGGGATCGAGCATGACGATGCCGACCGCCTTCTTCTCCAGCAGTTCGCGGAAGGCCCATCGACTCGTCAGCGTCTCCGAGGCCGTCACCGGCACCCTCGTCCGGCTAGCATACTCGGCCAGCGCGTCGACGTTGTCCATCCGGATCGGGTCCTCATACCAGAGCGGCTTGATCTCCTCCAGCGCCTCGGCGATGCGGATGGCGGCTTGCAAACCCCAGCGTGAGTGCAACTCGACGGCAATCTCCATCTGCATGCCAACCGCCTCGCGGATCTGGCGGAACGGCCGCAGCCCCTGCTCGATCTGCGCCGGTGTGATGTGCTGGCCGCCGGTCTCGTCAGCGAACTGGTCAAACGGCCAGATCTTCATTGCCGTGATGCCCATCGCCAGCAGTTCCTTTGCCAGGTCGCCCGCGCGGTCCTGATCCTGCCACTTGATCAGATCTTCGAAGTCGCCCTGGTGGTCGCCGATGCCCCAACTGGTGCGGAAGGTAGACCCGGGCGCAGCCGTCGTGAAAATGTTGTAGCCGACGCCGGCGCAGGTGTTGTAGATGCGGATGCGGTCGCGCACCGGCCCACCCAGGCACTGGTAGACCGGTAGCCCGGCGCTCTGCCCGAACAGGTCCCACAGCGCCAGGTCGACCGCCGACAGGCCGCGCGCCTCGGCGCCCATCGCGCGGTGGGTCATGCGGCCGCTGAGGACGCTGTGGTGACGCTCGACGGCGCGCGGGTCCTGACCGATCAGGTAGCGTGCCGCCGCCTCGTGAATGTAGGCATCGACCGCCGCCGGCCCAAAGAAGGTCTCGCCCAGCCCAACCAGGCCGGCATCGGTCTGCACCTGGAGCCAGATCATGTTGGGGTAGGTCGGGGTGGTGAT